>NZ_RQVA01000010.1:0-81807 GCF_003992255.1 Veillonella sp. CHU110
ATACAAAGGCATTAACAATTTGAGGGAACCAACTAACAAAGGAGACTTTAAAATTACTAAACTCTGGTAGATGACTGCTTTCTACTGCTTTTAACTATAATTATATGTACCTTTCTATTATTCCTCTTTAATTTTAAAGACAATTTCTGTATAATTGATGTTAGACATATATGACTCACCCTTTCTTAATTATGTGGTTACTTTTATGATACAGTATGAGTTTGTATATGTTTATTTTATTGCAATAAAAAATGTTGGTGACTACTCTTATATCAGTAGCTCCAACATTTAGTATGGAGCCTAAAATCATTAAGGTTGTGTTAGTCTAATATCTAGATGAGAATCGTAATGTTATAGAAGGTATAAATGATAATACAATAATGAAGCGAAAAATTGAGAGGATTGCAATGATATCTAAAATAGTTTTAAATGGGGTAGCAAGTTATAAAAAAGAGGCTGTGCTTGATACTGATAAAAAAGTAAACTTGCTGTATGGATTAAATGGAACAGGAAAGAGTACTTTTTCGGAATTCCTATATGATCAGACAGGAGCAAGATTTTCACAATGCAGTATAGAGGGACTTGAAGAAAACGACACGGTACTAGTTTACAATCAAAAATTTATTCAGGATACATTTTATGAACCAGCGGGAATACATGGTATATTCACCTTATCGAAAGGAAATGCTGAAGCTCAAAAGGTAATTGATATTAAAAGTGCTGAAGTAAACAAATTGACAGAGCAAAAGCAGAAAATTGAAGAAAAAAAGACAAAAAATGAGCAAAAGCACTTAGATGAGATAGAAGAATACAAGAAACAAGTATGGAAAATCAAGAGGGAATACACCGGAGGAGATAGGGTTTTAGAGTTCTGCTTAGATGGATTAAAAGGAAATAAAGATGCTCTTTTCAAACATATTATTTCTTTAGAAAAAATGGAAGGCGAGCTTGATTATTCTGTAGATGATTTAAAGAAAGAGGCTCAGCAACTTCAGGGTGAATCTCAGAGCAGGCAGCTTTTATCAAAATTCTTGATTGATGTTGAAGATATTGAACAATCAAAATTGTTGTCTAAGGTTATAGTTGGAAATAAGAATAGTTCGGTAGCCTCGTTGATTGAAACGTTAGGAAATTCGGACTGGGTTAATACAGGAATTAAATATGTTCATATAGATGGTGAAAAAGGCGTATGCCCTTTCTGCCAGCAAAAAACCATTACACAGAATTTTCTTAATCAGATTAATGCTTATTTTGATGAGAGTTATAATCGAGACAAATCTCAGATTGAGCAGATGATTTCTAGATACGATGCGGAAATAAAGAAAGCGATTGATTTTTTTAATGCTATTAAAGATGATTCTTTTCTCGAAAAAAATAAAGCGGAAATAGAAAGTCTTAGTGCGAACCTTACTTCTGTATTGGAGCATAATCTAAATACTTTGAAAGAGAAGGCAAAGACACCTAGCATTCAGGTTTCTCTGCAGCCAATTAATCAAATTATGGAATCTATAAACAGTATTATTGAAAATGCTAACAATGAAATTAGTCTGTATAATCAAAGAATTGCAGACATAAAAGGATCCAAGAATAAAATTAGGAATAGATTTTGGTGTCTTATGCGTAAAGAATATAATTCTGTAATTGAGTTATATACTGCAAATGAAAAGGCTTATAAGCAATCGGTTAAAAAAGCCAAAGAAGAGTTACAGATAAAAACATCCAAGATTAACACTAATACTGCACTGATAGAGGAAAATCGAAAGAAAACTGTAAATATTGATGAAGCAGTAGAGAATATAAAGAATGGACTGATAGATATTGGCATTACGGATTTTACTATAGAAAAATATTCCGAGGAGGAGGCATTATATAGACTAAAACGTGAGGATTTGGATGAAGATGTCTTTAAAACATTAAGCGAGGGCGAAAAAATGGTAATAAGCTTTCTATATTTTATTGAGTTATGTAAGGGGGAATCAATCGCTGAAAAAGCTTCAAATAAGAAGGTTGTAGTGATTGATGATCCTATATCCAGTTTATCACACATTTATGTTTTTAATATTGGAAGATTAATACATAATGAGTTTCTAAGGACCGAAAAGTATGACCAACTATTTATACTGACTCATAGTCTATATTTCTTTTATGAGTTAACTAATACCAACCATACACAACGAAAGGAAACCCAGAAACTCTTTAGAATATGTAAAAATACAGAGAGCAGCTATTTTGAAGATATGAAATATGAGGATATTCAAAACGATTATCAAGCATATTGGCATATTATAAAAGATAAAAAACAGTCTCCTGCACTGATAGCGAATTGCATGAGAAATGTAATGGAATATTTTTTCAATTTTGTGGAAAAACAGGACTTTGCTCAAGTATTCCAAAGACCAGAACTACAAGAGAATAGATACATGGCTTTTAATAGGTACATGAATAGAGAATCGCATTCAAAAGGTCAAAACATCTTTGATATTAAAGAGTTTGACTATGATAGTTTTCGAGATGCATTTAAAAAAGTATTTGAAACTGAAGGTTATATAGATCATTATAATAAGATGATAGCATTATAAATATAATAGAAATTTAACAGATGTGTCATTAGAAAGCTAAGTCTTAGTTTCATACTTGTATTATGCTTGTAAAAAGTCAGATAAAGAGAAATAAAACGGATAATAAGGCTAAAACCGATAATAAGGCCAAAACCGATATAAAAAACTTGATTTTATGACGTTTATACAAAACAGTATCAATGGACATATTGAGTGGGAATAAAATAGATAGACTGAAAGCCAGCAGAACCTAGGGACTGCTGGTTTTTGTGTTTTACACAAGAAATCCCATTGCATTTTCTCCTCATTAGTCCTATAATACATTGTATCGTATTTAATTAGTATATAAGTGCGAATTAGGTGGACGATGATGAAGGAGTTGAATGTCATGAGACCTGAACATACATTGCCAAGTTATAGCTTTGGCAGTCATGAAATTTTTGATACCATAGGAGCCCATACAAAACGAATTGGTACAAAAGCAGTAATTGTCGGTGGAGATACAGCGTTGTCTGTGGCGCTACCAGTATTACAGCCAGCCTTAGATCGTGATGGTATTGAAGTGTTAGAGATTATTCATTTTGGTGGTGAATGCGCCTTTGAAGTAGCGAAGGAGATTGCTAATAAAGAATCTGCCAAGCAAGCAGATTTTCTAATTGGTGTTGGTGGCGGTAAAGCCTTAGATACGACGAAATTAACTAGTATTGAGTTAGGGGATATTCCCGTAGTTACGGTTCCAACAATAGCGGCTACGTGCGCAGCTACATCAGAGGCTATTGCAGTCTATCATTTAGACCATACCTTTGCAGATGTGGCCTTTATGAAACGCCCTGCAGTACATACTTTCATCGATGCAGATATATTGGTGAAAGCCCCAAGTCGTTATTTCTGGGCTGGCATGGGTGATACCATAGCTAAACATTATGAAACGCATATGGCCACACGTGGACGTGATCTTTCCTATAATGTACAAGTAGGCCTATCTTTATCTAAGATGTGTGCAGACCCTATCTTTGCCCATGGTCGTGAAGCGCTGACTGCCAATGAACAAGGTGAACGCAATCGTGTATTTGATGAAATTGTGATGGCTGTGATTTTAACAACTGGTATTGTATCTGGATGTATGCCAGGAGATTTTAACAGTACCATTGCTCATGCTGTTTGCTATGGATGTGCGGAAGACCAAAAAACGGAAGAGGAACATCTACATGGTGAAATGGTGGCCTACGGACTATTAATTCTCTTTGCTGCAGATCAGCAATGGGATCAATTAGAACGTTGGTTGCCTGTGTACCGCAGTATCGGTTGGCCGACGAAACTTTCAGAATTGGGACTGACCACCGATGACATTCCGATGATTGTGAAAAAAGCAGCCTCTGTGCGAGATGTGGTGATTTGTCCATACGTAGTGACAGAAGATATGTTGACCGAGGCTATTTTGAAAGTAGAAGCGCATAACTAATTTGTGCGGTTCTAGGTTTCATAATATCCAGTAATAAACTAATCTGAATGGACATGGTTCGTATATCAGTCATCAACAGGTATCTTTAGTAGAAAGCGGTATCTGTTAGTAGAATGTTTTAAATTCATAGGATTGGCAGCTACTATAGTTAGATATATGGGACGAGATAGACAGTTTGTAGATGATTGGGATACTAAGTGTTAACAATGAGAAGACAGGAGTGGTGGTCGACTATGGAACGAATAGTATGGAATGACATAGATTTTGTAAAGGTAGGAAATGCTACGGACAACATAGGGAAAACGGGCTTGACCGTGTTGCGCTTCCCCTATGGTGCAACAGGAGGGATTCACATTAGCGGTGGCGGCCCTGCTGCCCGTGAAAGTGGCGTGCTAGATCCTACGACGGCGCCTACTCCTGTGAATGCTTTGGCGCTAGGTGGTGGATCTGCCTTTGGGTTAGGGGCTAGCGATGGGGTGATGCAATCCTTGGAGGAACGTAATATAGGATGCCCTACGGCCTATGGTGTAGTGCCTATCGTCTGTCAAAGTGATATTTATGATTTATCCTACGGAAATCCGAAAGCTCGACCGACTCCACAAATGGCCTATGATGCTTGTGAAGCAACGTTTAAAGGAACTGCTCCTATATCTGGAAATGTGGGCGCTGGTACAGGTGCTACTGTGGGTAAAATTTGTGGTATGGAACGGGCCATGAAAGGCGGTATTGGCTATGGGGCTGCTCGATTAGGAGATTTTGTAGTAGGTGCCGTAGTGGTGGTGAATGCCTTTGGTGATGTGTATGACCGCAAGGGGCAACCATTAGGTGGCGTTATGGATGCATCGCGGACACATATAGTAGATACGAGTCAGATTATGTATAACCAATATGTGAATCAGGAAAAGACGCATGCTATGATTGGTGGTAATACAACGATTGGTGCTATCGTAACCAATGCGCCGTTCAGTAAGGCAGAACTCACTAAAATAGCTATGATGGCTACCAATGGATATGCCCGTTCTATTCGTCCTGTTGGTACGCTGTCTGATGGTGATACAATCTATGCCTTTTCTTCACATCTAAAAGATTGTCGTATAAATGATGATATTCTTGAGGGTGGTACAAGTACTGAAAGAAGTTCTATGGCAGCGGATGTCAACTTAGTAGGTACTTTAGCAGCAGATCTAATGTGCGAAGCTATTGAGGATGCGATGCAGTCTAGTTATGTTACCGATGATGAGTTTTTGGAGAATCTTTTAAAATTTCACGAAGTGAAAATGGAAAAGCAATAAAAAAGACTTGCATTTTATGTGAAAGTGCTATATAATAACTCTTGTATTATTCCTCGATAGCTCAGCAGGTAGAGCAATCGGCTGTTAACCGATCGGTCGTAGGTTCGAGTCCTACTCGAGGAGCCATACAAGGCCCGTTGGTCAAGCGGTTAAGACACCGCCCTTTCACGGCGGTATCGGGGGTTCGATTCCCCCACGGGTCACCATATGGACGATTAGCTCAGCTGGGAGAGCGCCTGCCTTACAAGCAGGATGTCGGCAGTTCGATCCTGTCATCGTCCACCACAGTTAAGAACCATCCGATGGATGGTTCTTTTTTTATGTCGTCATTTATTTCGCTATGCAGCCTGTGGCATTTGTAATTTATTATGATAAAGGTAAGACCGCAACATACTCCTTCTCAAACTGATCCTACGGTAGGTTTGTTCAGGAGCATGTTGCGGTCTTTTGTGTTTGTCTAATTTGGATAATAAGGAATGCCACGAGGCTGCTACTCGTAACTGCACTCCTCAGGGGAGGTTGGATAAGGGGCCTTTGTGTTTGTCTGATTTAGATGATAGGGGGTGTCACAAGGGTGCTACTTGCAACTGTGTTCCTCAGGAAGAGGCATTGAATAGCTTTCTCATAATTTATAAAAGAGATATGATAATTATGTAAGATAGTTGTTATCATTTAAAATATAAAGTTAGAATTACACGTAATGAATAAAAATACTGTTATATATCAGTATATATTGAAAACATACTTATAAAATTATAAGTTTACACGAGGTTGTTATAAGGTTGGCTATCTTTATAATACTTTATATTATACTATTTACTGGAGTGTAACTGGAAAAATATGGGGGGAGTGTTTTAATCTATTATCTTCTGTTCATTATCTATGAATTAAAAGCATAATTATTTCAAAATTGGTATGGTTTATGAAGAAAATGTGAAGAAATATATTGCACAATCAAAAGTATAATGATAATATTTATTATATAAAAGATATAATATGTGTATCTTGGTAAGGTTTTTGTGTAGGAGTTATAGAATGAATAGCAAAACAAAAAAGCAATTGTTATCATTTGCAGCAGCAACAGGTGTATTGTTCCAATTAGGTGGCACTGCGCATGCTGTACAAGTTTTTGATCTAGGTGAATTTGTGGTGAAGGCACCAGTTAATGTAGCTACGGTTGAAACACCAGAGGTAGCGGTAACACCAACTACTGTAGAAGGTGCTTATGCAGGTGGTCAAGTAGCGAACAGTAACTTGATGGGTGTATTAGGTCGTCAAAGCTTTATTGAAACACCGTTCAATGTAACTGGATATACAAACGAATTGTTAGAAAATAAACAAGCTACAGAAATTACTGATGTAGTAAAAAATGATGCGTCTGTGAAAGATGTATCTTTATCTGGTGCATCTAGTTCTTGGTCTATCCGTGGTTTCCGTACAACACAGCAAGACATGCAATTTAATGGTTTGTACAGTATTGCCCCACGTTTCTACACAGGTACTGAAGGGTATGATCGTGTAGAAGTTATCAAAGGGCCAAGCGCATTATTAGGCGGTATGGCACCAAATGGCACAGTAGGTGGTACGATTAACTTTGTACCTAAACGTGCTACGGATAAAGCAATTAATAAAGTGAAACTTTCCTATGGTAATGGCAGTGAATTTACACAACACGTAGATGTAGGACATCGTTTTGGCAATAATAACAAATATGGTGTTCGCCTCAATGTATTAAATCGAAATGGTGGAACATCGGTTAAAGATGAAGAGCGTCAAACTAGTTCTGTTGTCATTGGTGCCGATGTACGAGGTGACAAATTCCGTGCAGCTCTTGACTTGGGTTATGTATATCATGCGACATTAAATCCTCAATACCGTGTACTCTTTAATAATGGTTCTTTGAAAAATACAACAAAAGAAAATCCTTTCACACCAGTTCATATTGATAATGATATGAAATATGGCGCTACTGACACATTCCGCCGTGTTACTGAAAAATATGGTGTAGTTAGTGGTGAATATGATCTTAATAAAGATTGGACTGCGTATGCGGGTATTGGTGCTCGTTATACATCTATGGACTACAAATATAATGAGTTCACAGTGACTAATTTAGCTAAGGGTGATGCGAATATTCGCTATCGTCATAACTACCAAATTAATAAAGGAATTTCTGCAGAAGCAGGTCTTCGAGGTAAGGTAGTGACAGGTGATGTAACACATCATATTGGTTTGGCCGCGACTCGTTTAGAACAAAAAGTATATACGCAGAATAATACCTTGAATACGGTATCTGGATTCAATTATTTGAAACAAGCAACAAATTGGGGGACTGCTACAGAAACATCTTGGGAATCTCCACTATCTAGTAAGCAAATTTTAACAGGCGTTTCCTTAACAGACCGTATTGTTACAAAAGATGAAGCATGGCAGTTCATTCTTGGCGCACGCTATCAGAAAGTAAGAAGCACAAACTATGGTGCAAAAGAAACTACCTATAATAGTCATGCTGTAAGCCCAGCTGTAGGTATTGTTCATAAATTCAATGACAAAGTATCTGTGTATGCGAACTACATGGAAGGTTTAAAAACCGGGGTTTCTGCTCCAGCTGGTACGAAAAATGAAAATGAATTGATGGCACCTGTTAAAGTTAAACAAATGGAAGTGGGCACAAAAGTAGATATGGGAAAATATGCAGCTACATTGAGTGCTTTCGAGGTGCGTAACCCATCGTATACAACAGATGTTGTCACTAATGAATATGGTTTAAATAGCGAAGTTCGTGCTCGCGGGTTAGAGTTAAATGTATTTGGTGAACCTGTAAAAGGCACTCGTGTATTAGGCGGTTTAATGTGGTTAGACTCTAAATATACAAAAGATACTAGCAGCACAAAACTGAAAGGTAATAAATTTGAAGGCGCCCCAACAGTGAATGCAACATTGGGTGTTGATCAAGACATTAAAGGAGTGAAAGGATTATCTGTATCTACTCGCTTGAACTATACAGGATCTGCCTATGCAAATAATACTAATACGGTGAAAACTAGCGGATACTTCACTTGGGATTTAGGTACTCGTTATACATGGAATGCAGGTAATACGCCAATGACATTCCGTGCTGACGTGTACAATGTGCTTAACAAATCCTATTGGAATGCATTACATAGCAATGGTGTAATGTTAGGAAATGGCCGTACATTCATGTTCTCCTTAACGGCAAGTTTATAATTTAAAATACTGGTGAAAGTAGTATTTCCCAAATGATAAGAGCTGTAACGAAATACGGGATCCCTGTATTTTGTTACAGCTTCTTTTTCCTACGATGTGAAAGGATACCTAACTAGCGTATTAAATACGTGGGAAGGGTTGAATACATTGGGGGAGCTACAAAGCAGTTATTTCTGCAATATAGTAGTTTTCAATATATACAAGAAAGGAGATACATGGTACGTAAAGATATATCTTTATCCTATACATCGGACAAGAATACCTCTTTCTTTGGAAAGTTTGCAGGTCAAATGCTATTGGCTTTACTTATCCTAGGATTAGGTAGTTTCGTGTTCTTGTCGGTAGGGGCTAGATCTATTTCATTGGAGATGATCTGGGCTAGTATTTGGAATGGAACCGGAAACATAGATGGGATTGTTATCAACACGATTCGTATACCTCGGTTATTGGTGGCTTTCATCTGCGGTATTCATTTTGCCGTCGCAGGGGCGCTCATGCAAGGGATTACGAACAATCCTATGGCAAGCCCGTCAATTTTAGGGGTGAATGCAGGGGCTAGTTTTGGCCTAGCCATCGCCATGATTGCGTTCCCTATGGCGAGCTTGAATATGACTATTCTATTCAGCTTTTTAGGTGCTGGGTTGGCGACGGCTTGTATTTTATACTTAGCCAATCGAGGTATGGCAAAGGGCTCTAAGGTCTACTTAGCCTTAGCAGGTAGTGCTATTAGCGCTATCTTTATGGCGGTTACACAAGCGCTAGTTGTCTTTTTTGATGTAGCCCAAGATATGAGTTACTGGACCGCTGGTGGTATCGGTGGTGTTCGCATGGAGCAAGTGCTGTTAGTGGCTCCGTGGACACTGATCGGCGTGTTAGTTGCCTTAGCCATTTCTAAACAAATTACCTTGCTTAGTTTAGGTGATGAGGTGGTTGTTGGTTTAGGTGGAAAGTTGACTCAAATTCGTCTGTTGGCGGGTCTTACAGTATTGCTATTGAGCGGTTCTGCCGTAGCCATTGCAGGACCTATCGGCTTTGTAGGCCTTATTGTGCCTCATATGGCTCGGTATATGGTAGGTCTTAGCTATGAAAAAGTGATTCCTTTCTCTGCTGTGCTGGGAGCCATCGTGGTCATCGTAGCCGATACGGTGGCACGTGTGGTGTCGCCTCCATTTGAAGTCCCTTTAGGGGCAGTTACAGCCATAGTTGGGGTTCCTTTCTTTCTCTATTTAGCGAATCGAAAGGGGGCTAACTAATGCATCAAGGTAGACGATTTGCTATATGGTCTATTGGGTTACTACTGGCTTTGGCATTGATGTTTGTGGTCCATTTAGGAACAGGATTTTCTGAGTTCTCCTATATGGACTTAGTGCGTATTATTGCTGGCTATGGGACCGAGTGGCAAGAGCGCATTGTCTTCGACTTTCGTATGGTTCGATCCGTGCTGGCTATTTGTATCGGTGCAGGTTTAGCGTTGTCTGGAGCCATCTTTCAGACCATTACTCGCAATGAACTAGCTAGCCCGAGTGTACTCGGTGTCAATGCAGGGGCCGGTGTAGCGGTGATGTTGTACGTCTATTTTGAACCAGCCAATGCAATCACTACGATTTGGAAAGCTCCATTATTTGCCATCATTGGCGGAGGGCTAGCGGCACTAATCATTTTCCGCATGTCCTATCGCAAAGGACGTAGTTTATCTCCTATGACACTGATTCTGAATGGTATTGCTCTATCTGCTGGGATTCATGCAGTGCAAATGGTGACCATGGTGACCTTGAGTCCAGATAAGTTTAATCAAATTAATACTTGGCTCATCGGTACGATTTTTGGTAACAGTTGGAACCATGTAATGGTGCTAGCGCCGATTGTAGCGATTGGAGCCATCGTACTATATTGTTATTCCACAAAACTGAATGTGCTGAATCTGAATGAAGAAACGGCTATCGGCTTAGGGGCACGCATCACGAAAGAGCGAGTAATATTCCTGTGCATCGCCGTAGCCATTGCGGCCTCTTGTATTGCGGTGGGTGGTAGTATTGGCTTTATTGGGCTAGTGGCTCCACATATTGCACGGCGCCTAGTGGGTGTGAACCATCACTATTATTTACCAGTTACCCTATTGTTGGGGGCCCTATTGTTGCTTTCAGCAGACTGGTTAGGACAAGTCATCATTGCTCCAGATGAAATGCTAGTAGGCATCATCGTGGCATTGGTGGGTGCACCCTATTTTCTATATGTATTGGCACGGACGAGAGGATAAACTATGGCATTTGAATTACAACACGTTTCTACTGGGTATGAACATAAGATTATCAGTAAGGATGTAGATATTAGGATTCCTTTGGAAAAGGTAACGGCCTTGATTGGATCTAATGGATGCGGTAAATCCACTCTGTTGAAGACGATTTGCCGAATCATTGCACCTAAAGGGGGTGCCGTTATTTTAAACGGTGAGGATATTCATAAAAAAGATACGAAAGAATTGGCGAAACAGTTGGCAATTTTGCCGCAGAACCCGATGGCACCAGGGTCATTGACGGTGCGTGACCTCATCAGTTATGGTCGAGCTCCGCATAAATCTGGTATTTTGCAACGTGAAAGTCAGCAGGACCGTGACTTAATCGATTGGGCTATTGACGTGACAGACTTGCATAATTTTGCGCATACACCGATTCAGAATTTGTCTGGTGGTCAACGTCAACGGGCTTGGATTGCCATGGCTATTGCCCAAGATACAGATATTCTATTCTTGGATGAACCTACTAGTTATTTAGATATTTCTCATCAAATGGATGTATTGGAACTAGTGGAACGATTGAACCAAGAGTATAAGAAAACGGTGATCATGGTTATTCACGAATTGAACCAAGCGGCTCGGCATGCGGATCATATCGTTGCTATGAAAGACGGCCATGTACACTTTCAAGGCACACCTCATGAGGTCTTAACAGAAGAGATGTTGAGTACTATTTTTGGAGTAGACTCCATCATTTTGAATGACCCACGAACCAATCGTCCGTACTGCATTGCCTACACCCACGCATCGGTGGAAAAAGCGAAACAAGCAGGTGGTGGAGTATGATGGGACGTCGTATAGGAACCTATCTTGGTTGGGTGGCAGTACTTGCTATCATTGGAGGCCTTGTATATGGGCTCGTGAGTGGGGCTTTCAGTACTTGGGGCGCCCCTCGTGTGGGCGAAGGTTCCGTGGTGAAAGAAAAACGGCTCGACACTGATGAGGCCATCACGAAAGAGATGAATGCTCGTTTCAAGAAAGTAAAGCAATCTGCAGAGAAGCTGATTACCAATGAAGATGGGAACATGGTATTGCATCATAAATATGGGGCCACAGTGATTCCTGACAAGCAGGATCGCATTGTGGTCATCCGTATGGAAGACCCTATGTATGCCTTAGGTGCGCCTATGGTAGGGGCTTACAATCGAGATAACTTTTACTTGCATGATGAACTAGAGGCGCAAGGTGTGCAGCACATTAGCATCAATGAGGAAACAAAGACCATCAATTTAGAGCAAATTGAAGCCTTAAAACCAGATTTGATTATTATGCGTGACTCCTTCACTCGTAGCACCTTTGATGCATTGAGTAAAATTGCACCAACCGCAGCGTTTGAACTGCAAGATGCGGAACGTGCCCTACTCACATTGGGCATGGTATTACATCGTGAGAAACAGGCAGAGGCACGATTGCATAAGTATTACGACCATGTAAAAGAGGCTCGTATAGCCATAAAATCTCGTATTGGAGATAGCCCTCTGGCCTATATTCGGGTTATGAAAAAAGAAATACGGTTGTATCCGTATTCCTCCAGTGTGAATAGTCGATTCATTTTTGATTTGTTGAACATTACGCCGGATACGGAATCTTTGGTATTGGACGGTAAAAGTAATAATGCCGTATCTTATGAGATGTTGCCAGATATTGATGCGAAATATTTATTAGTAAGTACAGCCTTTGGGGCAAGTACTCGAACTACATCAGATCAGGTAGGAAAAGAGCTTCAAGATATGCAGTCCATGGAGATTTGGCATACGATTCCAGCTGTGCAAGAAGGTCATGTACATATGGTGAGTAATCAAGTGTGGAGTTCCCATGGGATAATAGCTAAGGAGAGAGCTATAGACGAACTTCGAGCTTGGTTAGCTCCATAAGATAGCCTGACATAAAGCAAGGAAAGAATGCGACACATTCCTCCGCAAACTGATCCTACGGTAGGTTTGCTCCGGAACATGTCGCATTCTTTTAGCATTAATGTAAGAATAATCTTATGGAGCTGATTAGGGAATCTCAGGGGCGGTTCTTATTCCGCTATGTAGACTTATGACGGTTTTTATCCAAATATGATAAAGGGAAGAGCACGGAATACCCCTCACAAACGGTATTTCATAATGTTTGTTCGGGGCACACCGTGCTCTTCTTGCGTTTATATTATTTAGGCATTAAAAGAATGCCACAAGGCTGCTACGCATGACTGCGTGGCTTAAGATGAGTTTTGGCTATGCCGTGCTCTTTTGCGACTGTCTATATTAGCAAATCTTGCCCTATGTCGCTGACGAGGGCACTCAGGGCGAGGCTTGTTCCGCTATTTAGCCTGTGGCGTTCTGGTCTAATTCAGAGAAATGAAAGACCGCAACATACTCCTTCTCAAACTGATACAGTGGTTAGGTTTGTTCAGGAGCATGTTGCGGTCTTTTGTGTTTGCGTGATTTAAATAGAAAGGAACGCCAAAAGGCTACTACTCGTAACTGTGTTCCTCAGGAAAAAATGTTGAAAATTAAACGTATTGATAAAAATTATGTTATAATAAAGGTGTTGCCTACCCCAATCTGCAACAGAAAGGGGGTGTTCATATGGAGTTGCTCATTAACTTTTTTTGTTCTGTTGTGGCAGGTATAATTAGTAGTTATATCTGCAAATGGTTAGACAGAAGATTTAAAGGCAACTAACCCAAAAGAGTCGGCTTCTCTATAAAAAAGCAAAACCCCCATGGTGCCAGCCATGGGGGTTTGTTGTTCATATGTAGAACTCATTAACTTTATAGCAGTATTATAGCATATTTGTGTATAAAATGCAAAGTAATGAAAAAGCCTAACGAATAAGGTCTGATCCACCTTAACACGTTAGGCATTTTCTAGTTTCCGTTTTCTTGAGATGAGCCTAACGCCTTCGACACGTTGGTGGCTCTTCTTTTGTTATGTTTAGTATAGCACAGTCATTTATAAAATACAAAGTATTATTGGAATACGATGGAGAATCGTATTCTAGCAGGTAATGGGTCCCCAAATTTGTTGGTACCAGGTGCAAATGGCACGGTTGGTATATAGGCTGCGACCGCATTTTGTTGGGCTGCGTTGGCATCGCCAGAGACTTGAACTGATGCGACTTGGCCGCTTTCGTAAATATCAGCGGTTACGTACACAGTACCAGATTGTCCAGGTGTTGGGTTAACGGGCTGTACGTTACCTAACGGAGATGGAGGGTTGACAACTGTGGTCCTAGCTTCTTCTTCGGCAGCACGAGCGGCAGCATCTGCTTCTGCTTTGGCACGAGCGGCAGCTTCCGTGGCTTGTGACGAAGTATTAGAGTTTGTTGAAGGAGATTGCTTTGGCAAGGTACTTGGTTTTTGCTTTGGTACCTCTTGCTTTGGCGTGTCCTGTTTTGGTTGCTCTGCTCGAGGGTCTGGCTTCATGGCATCTGGAATTTCAGGGATAGCCACAGCTTCTTGAGGATCAGGGGGTTCACTTTCCCCTTGTGGAGGTTGTTCTTCCGTAGGCTGCGGCGATTCTGATGTTTGCTCCTCAGCGCTTTCAGCCATACTTACTTCATAGAACGTGGTTGTTGATTCATGAAACGGCTCCGTTACCTTGTTAAAGATAGCTGATGCCACTGGGATAAGAGCGATGTGTCCTGCCAAGGAGATGTAGAGGGCATATTTCCAAAATTTATCTTCCTTCACAGATTACCTCTTTTCTACGGCAATGGATAGTTTTTTCACACCTGCTTGTTTCAAAGCATCGAATGTTTCAATGACAAATCCATAGTTGACATCTTTATCACCGTTTAGAATGACTTGTAAATCAGGATTTCGTTGTAACTCAATCTGTACACGGCGAATCAATTGTTCTTTGTCGAGACTTTCTTTGTTGAAAGCAATATTGCCATTCGCCATAACAGTAATATTCGCATGTTGGTTCATATCTAATTGAGCAGAGCTAGCTTGTGGTAAGCCCACTTTGAAAGTATTTTGTTGTACCATAGTCATGGTGCTAATCATAAAGAATACAAGAAGGAAAAAGATGATGTCAATCATTGGGATGATCATTAACTTCGGTTCTTCTTGTACTTTCATACTCCGAAGTTTCATTAGGCATTCTCCTTTTTATGAAGGAAACGAACGATAGAAGCCATCATTTGTTCCATATCAGATACGATTAAGTTGACTTTACGAGAGAAAATAGCGTGTAACACAAGGGCTACTGTAGCTACACATAAACCAGCAGCAGTGGCTACCAACGCTTCCCCTACACCAGAGGTAATCGCCATCGGTTGACCGTTGGATAAATCTAACACACTGAAAGAATCAATCATACCCACAACGGTACCTAATAGACCTAAGATAGGTGCTAATGTAACAAATGTACTTAGTAAGCTCAAACGGTCTTGCAATACGTTGATGGTACGCATAGCTTGGGCTTCTAATGTTGGTTCTACTGCGAATCCATCTTGGTGAGCAGTGAGGCCTTCTGTCACTAATTGTGCCAATACATTGTCAGGATGCTCTTTTGTAAAAGCGAGAGCTTCTTTCACATTGCCTTGGGCAAATTTAGTAGCCATAGTTTCCTCTACTAGACGATTGGCCCCCGCTGTTTTTCGGTATACCAATACACGATCGATGCCGATAGCAATTGTGAGCACAGAAATAATTAGGAACAGGTACATTACCGGTCCGCCTTGATGGAAAATAGATAACATTTGATTCATTACAAACACACCTTTCTGTAATAATTTACACAAACCTTACACATAAAGAAAGACTACTTATATATAAGGGGAGAGTATAAAAAAGTACCTTGTATATAAAGTAGCCTTACCTTTAGTGATATATATTATCATTTTATAACCCTAGTAAAAAGATGTCAATTGAAATTATATTCATATTTTAGATAGAAGTATATAGGTTTTGCATGCTTAGTATCAGTGTATTTGCGTGGCCTATAATTTTTTGCAAACGTAGAAAAATTCATATACGTGTCAACCGTTACAGGTAATTGTTATCATAGTATTAAATGTGCAATAGTTTATGTGATAAATTTAATAAGATGTTTAACATGTAATTGTTCTAGTATAAAGTGAAAGCTGTAACACAATGTACAAAGGTACAATTGTATTACAGCTTTTAAATTCATTTATTCGAAAATATTACACATTAAAAAGAACATATGTTATACTATTAATGAAGAGTAAAACGTGGTTTAGGTTCATCTCCGAAAGGGGGTGATGCTATGTCAGTATTTGAAATACTTTCCCTAGGGATTAATTTCTTAATGCTCATAGTAGCGATTATCACCTTATATGTAATGCTACGACGTAAGTAGTGTTCCTATAAAAGAAACCGTGCCTAATGTAAAGAGAAGTATCTCATCACGTTAGGCACAAAAATCAATTTTTTGATGAGCCTAACGCGCCACACGTTTTGCTCTTCTTTGTATATAGGATAGCATATTTTGCAAAAAAGGTAAATGTAATCGTCTTTATATATGGTCAGACATGGTAAAATATAGGTAGTACAACCGAGAATAGCGGAAAATAGTAGAGAAAAAGCAAAAAGTTTTTGCTATATTTTGACCAAAGTATTGATAGACCCAATAGGGGTCGAAAAAGATACGTATTAAAAGGTGACTTAAACACTAATAACTAAGATGAAATGGAAACTGTATGAAAGACAAACGAACGTTACTATATACAATTGAAAACACGACAGCACTGACGTTAGCGGAATGGTTAGATACCCACCAATTTCCCCGAAAAACGATGAAAGATCTTTTTGCAGCAAAAGGTGTTCGTTTAGATGGACAACTGTGTACGGCGAAATCGGAACTTTCAGAGGGGATGGTATTAGAAATGATTCCTCTAAAAGAGCGTATCGACCACGATCCAATAGAAACTCCGTTAACAATAGCCTATGAAGATGAAGATATTCTCGTAGTGGACAAACCTTCGGGAGTGACGATGAACTCAAAAGGGCAAGTATCCTTAGCGAATGGGGTAGCTCACTATTTTAAAATACATAAAATTTACGGAAAAGTACGATTCTTAAATCGGTTGGATCGAGATACATCAGGACTTGTAGTGGTGGCAAAGCATGGTTTGGCACAACACTTTTACCAAATGCAGATGGATGACAATCGTTTGGAAAAATGGTACCGAGCGACTGTACGAGGGCAATTGGCACAACCCCATGAGGTACTAGAACTGCCCATCCGCAAAAGTGCAGATGGAATCCACCAAGAGGTACATCCAGAGGGTGTGATGACCAAAACGGAATACGAAGTGCTACACTATGATGCGATGCAAGATACAACAGATGTGCGTATTCGATTGTGGACGGGGAAGACTCACCAAATTCGAGTGACTATGGCGCATATAGGACATCCTTTGGTACATGACTCGTTGTATGCTGATGAGGAAGTGTTGGAATCCAAACAGAGTGCATGCGGGATAGATGATGCACAATGTCATAAATTACAACAAGAGGTAACTAATACAGCGAAAGGACAGATAGAAGACATAGACAAGACGTTTGCACTTAGGGCCTATCGCTTAGTGTGCTACCATATGCGAACCGGGGAACAAATTATTGTAGAAGTATAATAGCTGTGTATTGTTATAGCTGTAGTCACTAACCTAATTCTTACCAATGCTATAAACGATATAAAAAACGCGAAAAAGCACGAAAACTAAAATCGTGCTCGAAATCGCGTTTTTTATGTGCGCAAATATTAGAATCGTGCTTTTTTACTATATTTAGTTTTTATATCGCATTTAGTTTCTGTACATGATAGAAGAACTTGCCAGTTTTATACTGTATGAGATGACCATAGTACTAACTATTATTTATGGCAGGTGATGCAGACCCAGTTATTTTCTGTGGTGGTAGACAGATTGATAAATCCAACCGCTGAGGCTGCATCCATAAGAGTTTGTTCTTCGCCCTCTTGAATGCCACTCATAATGAATACGCCCTTAGGTTCTAGGCAACGGTAAGCATCGTCTAGTAAACGTAGCAAAATAGGCGTAATAATATTCGCCACGATGAGGGAGGCTGTTTCCGTCACGCCTTCTAATAAATTATTTGTTTGTACCGTCACAACGGATTCCAATTGATTCATTGCCACATGGTTACGAGCGTTGGCCGTGGCGGTTTCATCTAGGTCAAAGGCTGTCACAGAATGAGCGCCGAGAGCACCTGCAAATAAGGCGATGATGCCAGACCCTGTGCCTACGTCAAAGACGGTACTGTTAGGAGTGAGATGTTGCGCCATCGCTTGGATTGCCAATCTTGTGGTAGGATGATCGCCAGTGCCGAAGGCAATGCCAGGTTCAATGCGAATGATGTGTTCATTTTCGCGAGGACTATACTCCGCCCAATCTGGAATAATAGTAAGATTATCCGTCATAGGGATGGGTGGATATTGCGTTTTCCAATCGTCCCAACCCGATTCGTCCGCCATGGTAATGGACAGCGCGAGGGGGCCGAAATCCATGGTGAAAGTACTTTGTAATTGCTGGAGCTCACTTTTTATGAGAGTCTCTAATTGGTCAACCTCATATAGATTTGGGGCTATATAGGCTTTCACAGTGACGTCTGAGGAATCGTAGAGTTCTTCACGGTCCGGTTTGATAATGCCGAATCCATCGTCGGTCAATTGATCAAACTCATAAGGGTCCTCTGTGTAAACGCCTTCAGCGCCTAAAGCGAGCAATGTATCTGTAATGAGTTCAGACGCTTCATGCGTCGTAGTGAGTGTAATTTCTAGCCATGCCATTGTGGTACCTCGTTATTGTAAATTCTAATATAGTACTGTTATATATTGTATGAAAAGGCTGTTACAAACATGTAAAATTACATTTTGTTACAGCCTCTTATTGTGTAAAGTTATATACTGATTGTTATGTTATCTCCAATAGAATTCATTTGAGAAGCTATCGAAGAATCGTATATTATATACTTGGTGGAATGCTTTTTCTGCAGCTGGCAATCGTACTCGGCTAATCGATAATGGTTGATCAGGGTGTAGGTAGGTAATCGGGTAACCTGTATTATTGTTTAATAATAAAATCTCTGGTTTGTCGATGTTGTAATAAAATCTAAAGGGGATAACTCTA
This sequence comes from Veillonella sp. CHU110, assembly GCF_003992255.1. Taxonomy (NCBI): domain Bacteria; kingdom Bacillati; phylum Bacillota; class Negativicutes; order Veillonellales; family Veillonellaceae; genus Veillonella; species Veillonella sp. CHU110. The sequence continues at coordinate 18,943 of NZ_RQVA01000010.1, forward strand.
GAAATTGCTGTATTACCTTTATGAGCGTCTGGAACTACTGCAACGTTTACAGCCAATTGGTAATAGGGAGGGTTGTATAACATATTAACGACAGATGTACTATCGTAGTAGTAAGCAATTCCCATGTGACCATCAATTAATTTTAGGTTTTTATCTCCATTTAGATATGGTGGATATAAACTAGATGCGAATGAAACGCTCATGGTTAGGAGTAAGGTAGTTACAACAATGGCTAATAATCGAAATACTTTCATAGGGGTAGTCTCCTTTTAGGGTGCAATAGAATTTGTAAAATGTTCATACTATAATAGATGCATATATATCAAACACATAGATTTTTTGGTAGGTTAAAGAGATAGTATGCTTATTTATAATATTATATCATTCTATGAGGATTACAGGTAGTAAACTAATAGACTCTTTTCCATTGAAGAAAATTTCATTTGCAAAAAGTACGAAAATTTCCATTGAAATGACATAATAAAAAGGATAGCCGAGCATATGCTTAGCTATCCTTTTTGTGTTAGATATTATTTTTTCTTAAGTTTATACGCAATGTACAGAGCGCCAATCCACACGGGAATGATATAAATGGATGTGCGCATGGAATCCATGGTCAACATTACGCCTACTGCCATAGCGATGAACGCAAAGCAGAAGTAGTTTGTGAATGGATACAAGATAGACTTAAACTTCAATTCATCAAGGCGACCTTCGCGAGCAAAACGTTTGCGGAATTTAAGGTGTGTCACTGGAATGATGAACCATGCAATGATAAGGCCTGCTACGATGATAGCCAACAATTGCAAGAACACGTCACTAGCGCTTGGGAAGATGTATGTTAAGAATACAACGATCAAGGCTAAGGCTGCACAGAACAAAGTAGCAATTAATGGTACCCCTGTAGCTGTTAAGTTCTTGAAGATTTTTGGAGCATCACCAGATAATGCCATGCTGTGCAAAATACGAGAATTACTGTAGAGCAAGCTATTGTATACAGATAAGGCCGCGACCACAACAACGAAGTTCAAGATATGAGCTGCTGCTGGAATACCGATGTTGGTAAAGATTTGAACAAATGGGCTCGCTTGTGTGCCAAGTTCATTCCATGGAGATAATGCCATGATGACAGTCATTGTACCTACATAGAAGATCAGGATACGAGCTAATAATTCATTAATCGCTTTTGGTAATGTTTTTTCAGGATGTTCTGCTTCTCCTGCAGTGATACCAATCAATTCGACCCCACCAAAGGAGAACATAACTACAGCAATAGAGGCGATGAATCCATAGGCTCCATTTGGGAACAATCCACCATGAATCCAAAGATTGGAGAAGTTTTGTGGGAATGACCCCATATCTCCAAAGAAGATGAGGTATGCACCAAAGGCGATCATGGCGATGATGGCCACTACTTTAATCAAAGAAGCAAAGAACTCCACTTCCCCATAGGCACGAACATTAATAAGATTAATCACAGTGACCAATGTAATACAAGCCAGTGTAGTAATCCAATGCGGAATGCCTGGCAACCAGAAATCTAAGTACACTGAAATCGCAGCGAGTTCTGCCATGCTGGCAAGCATGTACACGATCCAGTAATTCCAACCAGATAAATAGCCTGCAAACGAAGACCAATATTTACTAGCAAAATAGGTAAAGGAGCCGGACACAGGTTCACGAACCGACATTTCTCCTAGCATACGCATTAAAAAGAAAATAAAGATACCAGTTAATAAATAGGAGAAAATAACACCGGGTCCTACTAATTGGATTGTTGGGGCGGATCCGTAGAAGAGGCCTGTCCCCACCGAGGCGCCTAAGGCAATCATTTGCATGTGTCGACTTTTCAGCCCCCGATGCAATGACGTCTTTGATTCATTGTCTTTCATACTATATAACTCCCTTCCCATATATGTTCTGAAATGATATATCTATTAGAATACCATAAACTATAGAATTTACCTAGTAAAAATTTAGTTTAGTAGAGAAGTAACGGAATATGTATGAAAATAATTTTTCAACCATATATAATTAGATATATGCGTAATTTGCATGAATATCTTGCGATTTTTAAAAGGAGTTTTCTTGTTTGTGTAGAATTATTTAAACAATAGACTGTTTTCGGCTGTAAAGGAGGACGATGTTCATGAAAGAATATACTAGTGATTTAATCAGAAACGTGGCGGTGGTCTCCCATGACGGGGCGGGTAAAACAGCATTGGTAGAGGCATTGCTATTGTCTTGTGGTGCTGTAGACTTTGTAGGTAAAGGACAAGATAATAAACATATCATGGACTTTGAACCAGAAGAAATCAAACGGAATGTGACGATTCAATTAGGTATGGCACCTTGTGAATGGAAAGGTCATAAAATTAACTTTATCGATACTCCAGGTTATTCTGAGTTCCATGGGGAGGTGCGGTCTGCTTTGCGTGCAGCAGACGGTATGCTCATGGTATTATCTGCTGGTACAGGCGTAGAAATCGATACCATCCGTGCTTGGGAATATGGTGTAGAATTGCAAATGCCTCGCATGGCTTTCATCAATAAAATGGACAGTGAAAAAGCGGATTTCTTTGGTACCTTAGAAAAGATGCGCGAGCTTTTTGGAAAGGCGATTATGCCATTGCAAATCCCTATTGGTGAAGGACCTACTTTCAAAGGTGTAGTAGATGTGGCGAAGCGGACAGCCTATGTCTATGAAAATGGGAATATGACAGAAGTGGACGTACCTGCTGAATTGTCTGCAAAAGTAGAAGAAATTCGTGAAATGACGGTAGAAGCGGCTGCAGAAGGTAACGATGCTTTATTAGAAAAATATTTAGATGGCGAAGAATTAACATTGGAAGAAATTCGCCAAGGGTTACGGGAAGGTATGCTGACAGGCCGTGTGTGTCCTGTGATGTGTGGTACGGCTTTGGGTCGTATCGGTATGGACCAAGTACTAGATCGTATGATTCGTTACATGCCAGATGCAACGAAAAAAGTGATGACTGCTATCGGTGTAGATTCTAAGGAAGAACATATCGTGGTGGCAGATAAACCGTTTACAGGGTTCGTATTTAAAACAATTTTAGATCCGTTTGCAGGCAAACAAAGTTTTGTTCGTGTCTTCTCTGGTGAATTGAAAGTAGGGGACAAGCTGTACAATGTAACCCGTGATGTAGAAGAAAAATGGGGCAAAATGGTGACTTTGATTGGTAAACAACAAGTACCAGTAGAAGTGGCAAAAGCCGGTGATATCGTGGTCATTCCTAAATTAGCAGAAACGAAAACAGGAGATACATTTGGTACTGCTGAATTTAAAGTACAATATGCGCCAATTCGATTCCCACAACCGTTATATCGTATCGCTATGGTACCTGAGAAAAAAGGGGAAGAAGAAAAATTAGCGAATGCTCTTGGACGGATTTCAGAAGAAGATCCTACATGCGAAGTGATAAAAGATGTAGAAGGGCGCCAAATGCAAGTGCGTTGTATGGGCGATGTCCATTTAGAACATATTTTACAAAAAATGGAACGTAAATATGGGGTCCGCGCGAAATTAGAAACTCCTTATATTCCGTATCGTGAAACGATTCGTGGTACAGTGGAAGTAGAAGGTAAACATAAAAAGCAAAGTGGTGGTCATGGCCAATATGGTCATGTGAAGTTGAGTATTGCACCACTATATGAAGGTGAGTTTGAATTTGTCGATAAAATCTTTGGTGGTGCCGTGCCTCGTCAATATATTCCAGCTGTGGAAAAAGGTGTCCGTGAAACCTTAGAAAAAGGATTGCTCGCAGGGTACCCAATGATTGGGGTACAAGTGACCTTGGTAGATGGTTCGTATCACACAGTGGATTCCTCGGAATTGGCTTTTAAAATGGCGGCAGCTCAAGCTTTGAAAAAAGGTGTGCCGGATGCAAAACCAATTTTGCTAGAACCAGTGTATAATGTGAATGTCATCGGTCCAGAAGAATTTATGGGCGATATCATGGGTGACTTGAATAGCCGTCGTGGTCGCGTACTCGGTATGGACCAAGGTGTGCGTGAAGGCATCACTATAGTAAAAGCTCAAGTTCCATTGGTGGAAATGTTGGATTATGTAACAGTGTTGCGTTCCATGACACAAGGACAAGGTGTGTTTAACATGGAATTTAGTGGATACGAAGAAGTGCCGCATAAACAAGCTGAAACAATCATCGCGGGATTTGCGGGGCACGAAGAGTCGTAACTTGTGATGCTATGAAGTTGGTGACGTTTTTGTTGTAAGAAAAATAGAAAAGCGTGGCATACTCCTCCACAAACTGATCCTACGGTAGGTTTGCTCCGGAGTATACCACGCTTTTCTGCATTAGTGTAATGTAATAAAAATAAGGACATCACCAACCTTCTACGTATAATGGCGTTCCTCAGAAGAAAATATTAACGATACGAGTAATTTTGTAGTATAATAGTAGTTGAAGAGTCAACGACGTGTTGTTGGGCTTATCTCTTCCTCATAAGGGAGGAGGTGGTACTATGAAAAAGTTTAGAAAAATCTATAGATTGATTTTAATTCTAAAGTTAATAGTACAACTCATTGATTTATTTAAATAATTAATGAGAAAGCCTAACGTAAAACGTAAGTATTGGTAGTACTTACACACGTTAGGCCATCGATTTTAATGATTTTGAGATGAGCCTAACGCCCCAGACACGTTATTGGCTCTTCTTTTGTTACTTTTAGTATAGCATAGTTTATAACAGAATAAAAGAGGGGGCAGAAATTGTGTTTGACCTTCTATGGTGATACGAGTATAGTTAAAGTAGATAGATACGATTCATGTGTTAGTGCCATAGAAATGTACGAGATGCATGGAGTAATGATAAAGGAGTCTGCCATGATATATCAAAGTATAGCTATAGATTACAAACAGTTTCACTATCCTAAGGCGGTGGAACGGGCGTTGGAGTTTTTAAAATCTCATGATTTTACGACTTTTATAGGGGGACGCTATCCCATTGAAGGGGATTTGATGTATGCCAATGTAGATATTGTGGATACACGTGTGTATGAGGAAACAAAGATTGAGGGACATAAGGATTACATGGATGTGCAATTCCTTGTCATAGGGGAAGAGCAGATGGAAGTCCTCATTCGTCAAACGGCACCAGATGTAGTGGAGGCCTATGATGACAAGGATTGTTATTTCTATGATCCAACCCAAGGAGGGACAGTAACGATTACTGTTCGTCCAGGGGATTATTGTATCTTTTATCCAGGAGAATTACATCGAACTTTGATTGCACCGCATGAGGTACAACAGATTCGTAAAGTGGTAGTCAAAATTCATAAAAGCTTGCTTAGAGAATAAGGAGAATATATATGAACCGCTATATGATGGAAGGTGTAGGGCTTACAATTTTAGGGGGCATACTATGGGGTTTTTCCGGTATGTGCTCACAGTTTTTGCAACAGTTTCGACATGTACGGGCAGAGTGGTTAGTTCCCATTCGGCTTTTGCTGGCAGGGGTTATCACATTGGGCTTGGCCTATTCACAAAAAGGTAAAGATATTTTCAATGTATGGCGTTGCAAACGAGATGTATTGGATCTTGTTATCTTTGCTGTATTTGGTATAGGCTTATGCCAATATTCTTATTTTAAATCGATTTATTATGCGGGGGCCGGTATTGCGACAGTACTCCAATATTTAGGGCCATCTTTTATTATTATCTATGTGAGTCTGCGATATGTAAAATGGCCTCGATGGATTGAAATGCTCAGCGTCATCTTGGCAACATTGGGGATTGTATGTATTGCCTTGCAAGGGCAATGGGATGCGAGCCAGATACAAAGTACCATCGTGTTTTGGGGGCTTATTTCGGCTGTGGCTGTAGCGATTTATAGCTATCAGCCCAATCGGATTCTTCGTACCTATGGAACCATGCCGATCGTAGGGTTTGCTATGGTCATTGGTGGTCTAGTAGGTTGTGGTGTCTTCGACTTGAATAACACTGAAAGCATATGGGATTTATGGACATGGTTAGCCTTTTTTAGCCTTGTTTTTTTAGGCGCAGTGGTTTCTTTCAATGCCTACCATGAAGGAGTACAGCGGATAGGAGCTGTTCGGGGCTCTATCTTGTCTTCTGTAGAACCAATTTCTGCAGCATTGTTGGGTTGGACTATATTAGATAATCATTTTACAAGTTATGATATTATAGGTTTTATTCTTATTATTATTACCATTTTTATGCTTGCTTTCGACGCCAATCGTCATACTGAAAGTGATTAGAGGAGTTATGAATTCATATATACTGAAAGGCATGTTGTATATTGTAGTAGGTGCCGTCCTTTGGGGATTTTCCGGTATGTGCTCACAATTTGTGCAGCAAGAGAGAAATATGCCTGCGGAATGGGTAGTAGCTATGCGACTGACCTTAGCTGGAGCCATTACGGTACTCGCTGCATTTTGGCAAGGGAGAGTATCTATTTTTAAAGTATTTACTCATACAAAAGATACGATACGGCTCATCATATTTGGCATCTTGGGAATGTGGCTGTGTCAATACACCTATTTTAAAGCCATTGCCTATGCAGGGGCAGGAATTGCCACGGTACTACAATATGTAGGTCCAGCTCTCATTATTTTATATGTGTCGTTACGACGTATGGCATTACCTAGGTTTGCCGAAGCGATAAGCGTGATCTTAGCTACCATAGGTACGGCGATTATTGCCTTGCAAGGAGAGTGGAATCTAGCAGCCTTAGATGATACCTTATTATTTTGGGGCCTTACATCTGCTGTGGCAGTTGGTATTTATACAGTGCAACCAGTTCCGTTATTAAAGAAGTATGGAACAGCTCCTATCGTTGGCTTCGGAATGCTGATTGGTGGCGTGTTTGCGTGGATAGTAACCCAACCGAGTGCAGAGGGAATCGTTTGGGATCTATGGGCCCATGGTGGTTTTTGGAGCATTATTATCTTTGGTACGGTAGTCTCCTTTAATGCGTATCTAGAAGGGGTGCGTCGTGTGGGCGCTGTTACAGGATCCATACTTTCATCCATCGAACCAATTTCAGCGGCTGTGTTAGCATGGCTAGTACTAGGGAATGAGTTTTCTCAGTGGGATATGATGGGTATGACGTTAATCATCATTACTATCTTTATTTTGGCCTGGGATAAGCGTCGAGCTACAGAATCGTAAATAATTCTATGATACACTATTCATTTGTCAGCGCTTTACAGCTGTACAAAACTAATATATTTTTATAGCATGCTATGTGGTTTTTAACTGTACAGCATGCTATTTGTTTTAAACGGAGGTAATACTTTCTAACTAAAGATAGGTACTTTCAATATAATGAAAGGTTGACCGCATAAGAAAATCATGGTAGAACTAGTAAATATAGAAGAACGGACTATGTCTATGACAAGTGCTTATATGCATCAAATAGACTAGTCGTAGCTAAGGAGCATTTGATTATCTGCATGGATACATATCCTCAAGGTGAGGAGTAGGAGGGATTCGATGACACGAACAGTGGGTATTATAGGGTTAGGGTTGCTAGGGGCATCTCTAGCAAAAGCATTACGAGTATATACAACATATGATGTCATCGGTTACGCTAGGCGTCAAGAGATTTGTGATGTGGCTCTAGCCGAAGGCTGTGTATCGCAAGCTTTCACAATGGTGGAACCTGTTATTACGGGTGCAGATATCGTTGTGTTTGCCTTGCCTCCAGAAATGAATGGTCGTCTATTTGAAGAAGTGGCCCATTTATTTCGTCCGGGGCAAGTGGTGACCGATGTATCGAGTGCAAAAGATGAGTTTGCCAGTACCGTGTACGAGCATATTCCAGAAGGTGTTCATTTTGTATCGATTCATCCTATGGCGGGCTCCGAAAAAGGTGGCTATACAGAAGCTCACCAAGATTTGTTTCAGAAAATGGGGTGGATTGTCTTAGAGCATGAGGCACAATTAGCCTATGATGCTACAGTGGCACGGGAGTTAGCTGACATGGGCCGTGCTGTGGGGTCTCGCATTGAATATGTGGAGATGGAGCACCATGATAAATATTTGGCCATGGTGAGTCATATGCCACATATGTTGGCGTCGATTATGATTACTACAGCGGGTGGAGATGAACTGGGTGATAAGCGGATGAGTTTATCTGCTGGTGGCTTGCGGGATAGTACGAGAACGGCTAGTGGGCTGCCTAGTATGTGGCAGGAAATTATCTATGGAAATCGCATGAATGTGTTGAAAGCCATTGAAAATGTAGAGCAAGAATTAGCTACTGTAAAACAGTTGCTTCATGCTAATGACAATGGAGGTAGTTTAGGGCAGTACTTGGAGCGAGCGAAACAGATACGAGATCGCTTACCAAGCTTGACTATCGATAAACAGTGATAGATAGCGTAGAGATGGTTGCATGGAGAATGCATATTGGCTAATATAATCAATATACAGTTTGTGATATAATAGAAGTATATGCAATTAGGAGATGTAGTATAAGGTAGCATAGTATCTAACGCCCATAGGGGAGTCTTTTAGAATGGTTCTAGATGCCCTTGCCTTATGGGGAAAAAGTATATAGAGTGGATAGATAGAAAGGAGCAATAGTATGATGGAAGTAGCGCAAACCATTGTGGATCAAGTGCTAGAGGAAGTACAAACTACAGAAGGGCCAGGGGTGGAGAATCCATTAGGCGTCGCTGAGCAGGCGTTACAAGAAACATTAGCTGCTAGTGTAATTCCTAGTGAGTATTGGAGTGAAATTATGTCCTGGATTTCTTCTACTGGATTAGATATAGTATATTTAGATAGTCATGATCGCATCGGTGCCTGGTGGGCAGCCAAAGAAGTTCGTTCTATGGGATATACGTTGAACTTTACTAAATGTGGTAAGGTTCCCAGTGAATGGTTTCCAGATGGGGTTCATTGGGAAGAAGCCGAAGCAGAAGCTAGATATTGTTTAGTGGCTAGTTGGGAATCTCTCGTATTAAATGGAGCTTTAGAAAAGAACGAATCATTATGAAAGTAACAAAAGATATATCCTTGTCGGTAGGGGCACTGAGTATCCCTATCTTTATAGAATTATTTTTGCAAATGCTACTGGGGAATGTAGACCAATTCATGCTCAGTCATTATGCAGAAACAGCGGTGGCAGCCGTAGCCAATGCGAACCAGATTATTAACGTTATCTTGTTTTTGCTCATTGTGATGAGTACAGCCACAACCATTTTGATCGCCCAATACTTAGGGGCGAAACGACCAGATAAAATTGATGAAGTCTACACCATAAGTATTGTGTTTCATACATTGTTCAGTGTCGTTGCTGGTGCAGTGGTGATACTTTTTCATGAGACGCTCTGCCAGTGGTTAGGTGTACCACCAGAGATTCTGCAAGAAACCAGCTTGTATATGAATATTGTAGCAGCCAGTATTCCTATCACTGGAATTTATACGACTTATGTGGCTGTATTCCGTGGGCATTCCATGCCGCGCATCGCCATGTGGATTGCCCTTGTCATGAACGTAGTTCATATCATTTTGAACTATGCGCTTATTTACGGATGGGGTCCAATACCAAGCATGGGTGTCCTAGGTGTATCCTTGTCGACAGTGATTAGCAAGGCATTGGGACTAGGTTTTATTATTTGGTGCCATCAATCTTTACTAACGGCTCGTCTGAAAGTTGAATATATACGGCCATTCCGATGGGATACATTGAGACAATTGCTCTTTATTTCTGTTCCATCTGGAGGCGAAACATTGTCCTATCAAATGTCACAGACTGTGATTATGAAAATGATCAACCTCATGGGGCTCGTAGTGATTACTACGAAGGTATATGTATATATCATTGCTACCTTCTGTTACATGTATACCATTGCGTTGGCCAATGCAGCACAAATTGTGGTGGGATTCCTCATGGGGGCAAAACGAGAAGAAGAAGTGTCGCGTCGAGTATGGATGACCACAGCAGCAGGTGTTTCTATTGGTGTGGGATTGAGTACGTTCTTTTACTTTGCTTGTGAACCAGTGATGCGTCTTGTGACGGATAATCAAGAGATCATTAAGTTGGCAAAAGATGTGTTGTTTATTGAAATATTTTTGGAAATTGGCCGTGGTGCTAACATTGTGTTGGTACAGTGTTTGCAAGCAGCGGGAGATATTCGTATCCCAGTGTTCGTAGGCGTCTTTGGTATGTGGATCTTTGCGGTAACCTTATCATACTACTTTGGCATCGTCCTTGGTTGGGGACTAGTTGGCGTATGGGTAGCTATGGCTATCGATGAGATCATACGGGCACTTATATTTGTGTGGCGGTGGCAGTCAAACAAATGGAAAGGTCGTTCGCTCATATCGGTTTAAATTCCATATCGTAAAAGTATGTGAGTGAAGTCCGCACACATTCCTAGAAAACTGCCCTACGTGAAAGTTTTTACGGAATGTATGCGGACTTCTTTATAATAAATTGGCTAATAGAAATTAACCCACTCCGAGCACTATAGCGACCTAGGGACTGCCCTGCGTGAAAGTTTTGACGAAACACACGGGGGCTCCTTGGCGTTTATCAGTGAGGGGAATTTAAACCACTCTGAGTAGGGGGCGACCTAGGGGGGAAGAGTGTGGTTTGGGCCCCGGAGTGGTTTTCTTGACAGGTAATTTATATATGATATAATGTAAGTAATGTATTACATGTATTACAAAAAGGAGGGAGATTTATGGCGACTACTATTTCTTTACGTTTATCTGAAGATGAGAGTCAAATGATTCAAGCGTATGTTGCTGCTAATAACTTAAATGTATCTTCCTTTATTCGTAATCTAGTGCTAGATACGATTGAGGATGAATTACAAATTAATGAGGAACGCATTTTAAAGGCAAGACGAGACCTTCATAATGAAAAAGTTTACGATCATGAAGAGGTTTGGAAGGAGCTTGGTATCTAGTGTTTTCGGTTAAATTTTCAGAACATGCTATAAAGCAAATTAAAAAGTTAGACCAATCTATAGCAAGGATGATAAAACATTGGGTTTTGAAATATTTAGTAGGTACATTAGACCCTAGAATCCACGGAAAAATGCTAACAGGAAATCTTTCTGGAGTATGGCGATATAGAGTAGGTGATTATCGACTATTTGCCGAAATTAATGACAAAGAAGTTACTATTTTTATAGTAGAAGTAGCACATAGACGTGAGGTATATAAAAATAAGTAACATCTTTTCCCCACCCTATTTTCCCTAGGTCTGTTTCAATTTTTATATCTTCATTAGTATTATCGTATGAGAAGCCCCACTATGTATCTTTAAAACTTTCACGAAGGGCAGTTTTTAAGATACATAGTGGGGCTTTCAGTGTATATAATAAGAATATAAAATTGAAACTGACCGAAAAATACTTTATAATGGAATCATCTTGGCATAGTCTAGGGCTATGCTTTTTTGTATTCTTATGATGGGTTTCACATAGGAGGACGTATGAGTTTATATGAAAGTACGTTGGCACGGATTGTGCCACGGAATAAAGAGATTGAACGCGCAATTGGGGAACAGTGGAGTAATGGGACTCCATATGGTTCGTATGGTAAGTTAGCGACGATGGTAGAGCATTATGCGGCGGCGACGAATCAACCAAATCCAATGGCTCCTAAGCCTTGTATGATCATCGCCTCTGGTGACCACGGTGTGGCAAAAATCGGTGTCAGCGCCTACCCACAAGAGGTAACGGTGCATATGACCATGAACTACTTGATTCCAAAAGGAGCGGCAGCCAATGCGTTGGCAAATTATTGTGGCGCTCAAATTGAAGTCATCGACGTAGGGGTGGCGGCGGATATGTCTGCTGTGCCAGGTTTACACCATCGCAAGGTAATGCCAAATGGTACGAATAACATGCTAGAAGAGCCGGCTATGCCTATGGACAAAGCTATTGAAGCCGTTGAGGTGGGCATTGCTTTCGTAGAAGAGAAGGTGAAAGAAGGTTTTAATACTTTCCTAGTGGGTGAAATGGGCATTGGTAACACTACATCCAGTGCGGTGATCACAGCGAAGTTCTCCGGACTTTCAGCGGACGAAGCAACGGGACGAGGCACGAATATTTCAGACGAACGATTAAAAGTAAAACAAAAGGTCGTTTACGATGCTCTCGTAAAATATGCAGATATCCCAGCCACAGATGGATTGGGCATTTTATCGGCCGTAGGGGGATTAGAGTTCGCTTGCTTAGTAGGTGTTATCCTTGGGGCGGCGGCGAATCATGCATTGGTGGTCATCGACGGGTTCAATACGACCGCTTGCGCCCTCATTGCGCATGCCATGAATCCGCATACTATGGATTACGTGATGGCATCCCATTTGTCTGCTGAAAAAGCTCACAAAGATGCGTTGAAAACATTGGGCCTCGAAGCCTATGTAGACCTTGGATTCTGCTTGGGTGAGGCCACTGGCGGATCCATGCAAATGCAAATGTTGAACTTAGCTGTGGACATGTTCCACGAAGTTGCAGGAGGTGAGCACCATGCGTAATTTTGTCATCGAACCATTGCACAAACCGTCCATGGAGGAATGTCGTTTGCGCATCGACAACCTAACAAAACCATTGTATTCCTTGGCGCGCTTAGAAGGGATTACAGAACGTATCGCAGGGATTCTGAAAAATGAAAAACCAAACCATCTTCGTCATGCTGTTGTTATCGCAGGAGCTGATATCGCTGTAGATGGACCACAAAACCAAACACATGGCGTAGAAAGTTTGAAAGCTATGGAACGATTGGCATCTGGTCACTCTGCAACTCATGGAGCTGCGAAGAAAATCGGGGCAGATGTATTTTTAGTGGATGCAGGTTTAGAATTGGATACCAATCACATTGAAGGCGTACGCCAACATAAATTAGCGAAAGGGTCTAAGTTTTTCCGCATGCATGCGGCTCTGACACCTGACATCGTAGAACAAGGTCTAGAAGTAGGTTTTGCCTTAGCTGATGAATTGAGTGAAAAAGGCTACCAGACTATCGGTATCGGTACTGTCGGTGAAAGAAGTTTACTTTCAGCGTTGGCGGTCACAGCAGCCATCACAGGATACCCAATGGCAGAATTGTTGACAGAGAATAATTGCACTTTGAGCATCCAAGAAAAGGCGAAACAATTGACGGCGAGCTTAGCAGAACATCAATTGCCTAGCCAAGACGGCGTGCATGTATTGGCTACCGTAGGATCTCCAGACGTGGTGGTCTTAACAGGACTCATCCTAGGGGCGGCTAGCCATCGTATGGCGGTGGTCTTCGATACCGCAGAAACAGGAGCAGCCGTATTAGCTGCGAAATGCATCAATGAAGCGGTTATGGATTACGTATTTCCTTCTGTCCATACAGGAGAACCAGTGCAAACAGCACAAATGAAATACTTAGGAATCAAGCCACATCTGTTCTATGGCTTTGAAATGGACGAGGCATTAGGCTCCACCATGGGGCTATCCGTTCTAGATGCGGGCATGTATATGCTAAATGATATGAAAACATTTGGTGAAGCTAGTGTAAATGTAGCTGTTGATGGACCAGGATCTGAACGGCAAGATGGAAGGTAAGTATTGTTACTTTCAAAATGTGTAGATAGACAATTCATATGTGGGGATAGGAATGGAAAATAAAAAGCTACTAGTAGATACCTTGGAGTTAATACATAAATTGGATGCATCAGTGGAACGATACAAAGGCCGAGATGAACACGGCGAATTACTGACTGATGATAGATGTATGGATGAGATGGTAGAAGATGGAATTGCTTGCAAATTGCAATTCGTTGGAAAATATCTAACCAGAACGTCAGAAGAGTTTAAAATGAAACATCAAGACGTACCTTGGAATCTGATTGCTGCCATTCCCTATCTTGTTTCCTATGAATACAAATTTGGTAAAAGACCAGTTTGGAATCTCTATTATGAGACACTGCCGGAAATTAAAGAACTGGTTATAGCCATATTGAAAGAGGAATATGGAGATCTATGTTAAAGGATGTGGACATCTCAAAAAAATCAGATTTTTTGAGATATCCACAGGTCTCAACGCAAAAAATTATGAAAATTTGAGATGTCCACACCCTATCATGTGTTTGTAAGAAATAATAGTAAAGGTTGTAGCGAAATATATGTATTATATATCGCTACAACTTTTTTGAACGGTGGATCGTAGAGAGATATATCTTCTGCTTGTAATGGAAAAATGGTCACAGGCTGTTTTTAGCTCAAAAAATAATTTAAAAAGTTGTTGACAAATAATAAAAGATTTTGGTATTATAAGTGAGCAGTCGCAACAAAGAAGAAACAAGGATTGCATACATGCGGAAATAGCTCAGCGGTAGAGCACCGCCTTGCCAAGGCGGGGGTCGCGAGTTCGAATCTCGTTTTCCGCTCCAGTTTGTTCATTCCTCGATAGCTCAGCAGGTAGAGCAATCGGCTGTTAACCGATCGGTCGTAGGTTCGAGTCCTACTCGAGGAGCCAACTTACTTTCGGTTAGTACACTATCATGACCCACTAGCTCAGTTGGCAGAGCACCTGACTTTTAATCAGGGTGTCCCGCGTTCGAGTCGCGGGTGGGTCACCACTTACACAACATGGCCCGTTGGTCAAGCGGTTAAGACACCGCCCTTTCACGGCGGTATCGGGGGTTCGATTCCCCCACGGGTCACCATATGGACGATTAGCTCAGCTGGGAGAGCGCCTGCCTTACAAGCAGGATGTCGGCAGTTCGATCCTGTCATCGTCCACCACACTAGGAACTATCTTCGGATAGTTCCTTTTTTTGTGTTCTCCAAATACAATGTGTTATAATAAAACAATATACATAGATTTATGAATCGGAGGAATCGCTATGGATGGATTAATAGAACTTTCATTACGATATACGCCCTATATAGTAATCTTAGGGATGATAGTATTATTTTTACTATGTTGTTACTTTTTGTTCCGAGATGGTAAAAGTAAACAGAAGCCTCGTAAACGAAATGATCGTGAGCATGATGAATACTATGATCAAATCAGACGTAACTTTCAGAATCCGTACACACAACGTGAGGAAGGAGAGTTAGAAGAGGAAGCGGTGCCAGGAGAGGCCGATGCAGTATGGGCGGAGTCAGATCCTAGTGATCACACGTTGCCGCTAGCAACAGCAGATGTGACAGATTGGAACGAATCGCAAGGGGTTGTATCCAAAGAGTTGGTGCGTGCCGTTAGCGAGCAACCATTAGAAGAGGCAGATGATGCGACACGAATTATGCCAAAAATTACAGAGGACCTTGTGCAAGAAGAGCCAGAGATAGAGCCAGCGAACGAAGAGGTGGCACCCTATACGTCCATCGTGGATACAGCGGTAGCTCAATACACAGCGGCATTTGGTATTTTGAACCCTAACTCTGAAGAGGATGCCAGATACATTACGGAATACGTATTTGCACAGGCAGCCATAGATTCTGAAGAAGTATTAATGGGCATGTTAGAATATATTTCCGTACAAGAGGCGTTGTTACAAGTGCAAAAAGCATACGTAACAACACCTACCGAATGGATGCGAGATGTGTTAACTGATGCTTTCTGTGATGTGTTGAAACAGCCACAATCTAGTACCCTATACTTGGTAGCGTTAGATGCATTGAAAAGCTTGGTAAGCTTGCAAAAAGGACATCTACAAGCCTTGGCAATCGCCTTGATCGTGCAATATTCCAAGAACTCTAACAATTATTCCTTGGACAATTTCCGACATTATGTAACGAAATATATAGAGCCATTGATTAGTGATTTGCCGACACAGGATGATATGTACCAACAATTAGAATACTTGCGTTGTACATCCGCATCAGGGGAAGTACGATTTGATCAAATCTTGAGAAGCTCCTATCCTCTTATGTTTGAATATCGTGGCTTTACCTATGAAGAATTGGAGTATGTTATGCAAAATACACCAGTGCGAACATCCATCACGGTGCCAAGCTTTAACTCTCCATTATTAAAATTGTGTGCCGTTGATGAGCAGATGCTACCAAGCTTGTATCAACGTGCAGGGATTACCGACCAGGGGATACAACAGGAATTAACAAAATTGGCTTGTAGCAAAGCCTTCGATTGGGAAAATATCTCCTTCGATGAGGTGCTTGAATACATCTCTCCAGTCTTGCTTGATTTCTGCAAAACCTATAATCGACTTCCATTGTGCTGCTTGAACCTAACATTACTGGGTTTATACCTAGGTCGTAGCATGGTGAAAGCAACTATCCACGAGGACTTTGACATCTCCCCTTGGTTTAGCTAATGACAAGATAATACAGTGAAAGATGTTCACCCAATACAGATGTAAGGTCTGGTTGGGTGAACTTTTTATATCTTGACACTCCCTAGAGGGGACCCTATAATGACAGTATAGGACGAGGTCAGCGCGCAAGAGCAGGCTGACCATTTTTTATAAGGACATAAAGATGAATCGATATATAGACACCGGCGTTGATACGAATGCGCAAGAGTTTAAAGAACTGGAGTTTGCTGTGTTCTGCATAGAAAATGTAGCAAAAGAGCTAGTAGTAGATGGAACGGCTGCCTACGACATGTTGGCAGTACAAACAGATATATTACAAAACTATATCATACCTTGCTATGACGTGTTACATACGCAGGGGAAGGAATATATTGTCAATGATTTGATAGACATGCTGAAAGCTAAGGGGGTTAGCTTATGAGGGTATATCATGGATCATATGTAGCGGTGACGAATCCAGACTTGATACATTCTCGAGAGAATGTAGATTTCGGAAAGGGCTTTTATACAACGCCTATCTATGAGCAAGCTGAACAATGGCTAGATTTCATTTTGCAATGTCGCACCTGTAAAGATACAACAGATTACGATATAGTGATAGGTGGAGTTGCCAATGATCGAGTGTTTAACACGGTAGAACTCTATTTTGATGGATTGATTGATAAAGCAGAAGCTATCAAACGATTGATGTATGAAGAGACCAATTTACAAATTACGTTTAGGACTGAAAAAGCGTTGTCGAAGTTAGAGTTTGAAAGAAGTGTGGAAGTATGAGAGCGCATCCAGTATTGTTACAGAAAAAGTATGCTAGAATTATAGCTTTATTGGCTGAAAGATTATCGATTACGACTATGCGCGCTTTGGACTTGTTTTATCACTCGGATACCTATGCACTGATGCGAGAAGGCGTTGCAGATATGCATTGTAGATCTGACCTATATTTAGTGGATGAAATTGTTGATGAGTTGCAGGGTGTAAGAATAATAGAATAGTGAAGTATAGGGAGTTCACCCAATGCAGATATGAGGTCTGGTTGGGTGAACTTTTTTGTTATCAATATAATTGTAAACGCAGTTGTAATTGTTAACGTATTCAATTGTTTTTCTTATAATTATCATAAGTTATATTAATAAATGGGGGGGTAAGAGGAGAAAGATGAAGAGAAGATGAAGGAAATTATATTTCTTCATCTTCTCTTCATAAAAGTAAATAAATAACGGAATTATAATTCAACAATTTGAAGTTTTATGCGATTTTTTAACGGAAAATGCTATAAAACTCTAGTGTTTTAGTGTATAATAAAAACTAATGATTAAAATATTTTTACTAGATTATGCTATGTTGCGTGAACGCATGATGATATATTTTCTTATAAATAGCAAATAATTGTTGGGTGAGTGTAACGACAAAGTTATGTATCGTATATCTACGATTCGTAACAGGTAGCATAGACGGAAACAATGGATACGATTCTCTAATCGTGGAAGTTTACAAAATTGTGAACACAAGTGTTAGAGTTGAAGGATAGTTATGTGCATGGAGGTTGTATGAAATCGAGCCAAATATTTTTAGAATGTGAACGCTTTCTGAAACGAGCATTAAAAGACAAAGGCCAGTATACCAAAGGGGCTGTTATTGCATTCTTGATTACAGGTGGCATTGGAGTTAGTGTGCCTAGTACAGTGCATGCGGTAATTCCGCCTGCTTTATTGGGGTTAGCATTTGAACAAGCTGGCAGGGCAAAAGGTGACCTGTATAGTACTGATACTAATGTGATAACTGAGAAAATTTTAAATAAAACACCAGGTGAGTTGAATCTTACGATACGTGATTTGTATAGTTTGTTCTATCATACACCGCTGGCAACAAAGTCAACTGACTTCTATGGAACGCAAGACCCAAACAATCCAAAGAGTAAACCATTGAACGTAAACCGTGGGTATGTGACCTATGAAGGAGCCAATATTACAGGTGGTGAAAATACCTTTGTTCGAGGTTCTGGAGCAATAGCACTAGGTGGTGCTTCAAAAGCTGACGGAACGGGTACCGTTGCGATTGGTCAATACTCAGATGCCTCATCTAAGATAAACGGATATGATAGCCAAAGTGGATATACATACGCACCTGGGATTTCAGATAATGTAGCGATTGGTTTTAGATCTGAATCTCATGCTGATTATACTGTTGCACTAGGTGCTAAAGCGGCAGCTAATGAATCGGGTAGTAATGCTCTTGGATATAATACACAAGCTACAGGTAAATCATCTCTAGCTATTGGTTATAATACATTTGCGAATACAAAGGCGAGTGCAACTAATAATTTAGAGAGTACAATTAAAGGCCTTACTGGCTCTCTTAGTCCTGAATCCATTACACAAGTCAATGAATATTATGCTAAATTGGCAGATTTTGTAGAGGCTCAAAAAAATTATGACGCGGCCGTTGCAGCGAAGGATACTGCTAATATACAAAAGTACTCTAATCAGGTGAGACAATATAGAAACGAGGTAAGCGCTAAAAAGACGGCGCTAGATAAAATTCCTGGTGTTAAAGATCTTATTAACTCTACAGGCGTTGAGAGTAATGACACAGAGTTAAAAAAAGCTCTTGAAACAGTAGGCGGCGTTTCTAATCTCATTAATAAATCTTTGAATGAAGGACTTGGAACAAACCTTAAAAATGACCCTAATAAAGCGGCTGAAAAATTAAACCTAGGTGTTCATAAAGATCATATTGCAAATCCTGCAGATCCTGCGAACGATTTTAGAGAGATTACTGCTAAAGATGGTGATAATGCAATAGCTATTGGTAACTATACATCAGCTACAGGGAATGCAAGTATTGCACAAGGGGTAGGCGCTTATACGAAAGCAGATGCAAGTATTGCTATGGGTTCGTTGGCATATGTTGCTAAAAACGCAGACCAATCTATTGCTGTTGGTACTGGGGCTCAATCGCATGCGGCAAATTCTGTTGCATTAGGGGTTCGTACCTCGACATATGGAGCAGGCGATGTAGCCATTGGTAACAGATCAACAGTATTAGGTGATGCATCCGTAGGCATTGGTTTTAATACCACTGTATTATCCAGTAGCGGTACCGCAATCGGTAAAACTAGCCGTATTGGGGGAGATTCTACACGGTCTATTTCAATAGGTGAACAAGCAAATGTTGGGAATAATGCGTCTAACAGTATTGCAATAGGGTATGATACCAATGTCAGTGATGGATCTAAAAACTCAATAGCTCTAGGGTCACAAGCAAAAGCTCTAGCAGAAAATAGTATGTCGTTTGGTTATAATGCTAATTCTGGGTTGGGCGCCGCTAACAGTATTACGATTGGTAATGAGGCTAACAACTATGCATCTAATGCTCTAGTATTGGGTACATCAGCAGGAGTTTCTACAGGCTCTGATGGAGGCATTTCTATTGGTAAAAGCTCTCATGTAACAGGCGTGAATACGATTGCATTAGGTACAAAAGCAAGTGTTACGGGTACAAATTCAATTGTTATTGGTAATAATGCTACAGGTGGTACTAGTGCTAAGGGCGTAGATAGTGCGGTTGTTATTGGTGAAAATGCCAAGGCTTCAAATAGTAACTCTATCGTACTAGGACATAACTCTACTGATAAATATGAAGGATCTACACCGAAATTAAAACCGGGTGTCAAACCATATGACGATTTACCACCAGAAGAAAAGTATGTATATAATGCCGATGGATCCGTCGTTTTAGAATATAAAAAAGATGCTATGGAGGTTCCTTCCTATTTACCACGTAATTCTGAGTTAGGAAAAACGTTAGCAGGCTTAGATAAGCAGGGGCTTGGTGTGGTGTCCGTAGGCGGTGGCGAAGTTGAGATTACTAACGCAGAAGGAAATAAAGTAACGGTACCTACTCTCCGCCGTATTACCAATGTGGCACCAGGTGCATTAGATACAGATGTAGTAACAGTAGCGCAATTACGTGCATGGCGTGATACAGATCCTCATTTCTTGTCTGTGAATAATATAGAAAAATTAAATGAACGTTCCACTGCAGAGGTCGGTTTAGCTGCGGATGGCGACACTATTGAAAATCGTAATTCGAACTATCAAAATGATCAAGCCTTAGCTTTGCAGAGTATGGCCTTAGGCAAATATGCAAAAGTTGATAATAAAGCACTTTCAGCAATTGCTATTGGTACAGGATCTGGTGCATATGGTCAATATTCTATCGGGCTTGGTTCGACTGTGTATGCTGGTGGGCAACAATCCATTGCGATAGGTTCAGTTGCGAAATCTCGTGGACAGAACTCTATAGCGATGGGGTTAAACGCTGAGGCTGTTGGCAAAGACGCCATGTCAGTAGGTGCATTATCTAATGCAAGACAAGAGGGGGCGTTAGCCCTAGGCGCTAATGCCGATGCGAGAAAAATGGAATCTATTGCTTTCGGACGAACAGCCTATGCTAATGCTACAAGTGGTATTGCTATCGGTAAAGCTGCAAAAATCGGCTTAGATATCGATGATAAAGGTAAAGATATTCCAGATGGCACTTGGACAGGAACCCGTACGGTTGCCATCGGTGACTCTTCACAAGCAAGAAGAGATCAAGATGTCGCTATCGGCTATAATACCGAGGCAAAAGCTGGAGATGGTGTAGCCATTGGCTCTGTGGCAAAAACAAATGGGGAAAACTCAATCGCTATCGGTTCTAATGCAAAAGTAGAAGTTGTAGATGGCAAACGAAGTGGAACTAATAGTATTGCTATGGGTCGTTATGCGAAAGCCTTAGAAAAAGAAGTTATTGCTATCGGTACGGAGTCTAAAGCAACAGCTGACAGCGGTGTTGCCATTGGTAAAAGCGCTCAAGTTTCAAGCTCCAACAGCGTTGCCTTAGGTAGAGAAGCAAAGGCTCAAGGTGGTAATAGTATTGCTATCGGTTATCAAGCTAGCACTGAATTAGATGGAACTAATAACTGGCAAGCTGTGGCTGTTGGTCAAGGTGCTAAGGCAAAACATCAAAATACAACAGCTCTAGGCGGATATGCACAAGCCTATGGTCAACATTCTACGGCAGTCGGTGTAAATGCTGCTGTTCAAAAAAGTGCAACAGGTGGTGCCGCTTTTGGTAAAGATGCCGCTGTATCTGCTGTGAATGGACTTGCATTAGGCTATGGCGCGAGTGCAACTACAGCAGGTTCCGTAGCACTTGGTTCTGAATCCGTAGCAGGAGCAGCAGCAGGCACAAAAGGATGGGACCCAGCTGCAGGCCGTGTGAATAATCATACAACTGCTGTATCTGGTGCGGCAGCCTCTTTGTCTGGCTTGGGATCTGTTTCTATCGGTGCTAGTGGTAAAGAGCGACAAATTACAAATTTAGCAGCAGGTTCAAATGATACAGATGCGGTAAACGTAGCTCAATTGAAAGCTGTGAACTTGCAAATTGCTGGTAATACTACAGCAACGGCAGGTGCTGACGTACGTTTGCATAACCAAACATTAAATGTAGTAGGCGATGGTACCTATCTAACATCGAATGCGGCTGGTAATACAATCACTATGGATTTGACGCAGTCTATAAAAAATAAAATCAATAGTATATTTGTTACTAGCTTTACAGGTGATCAAGGGTCTAAAGTAACACCAACCGCAACTAGTAATACCGTGAACGTAACGGGTAAAAAATTTACAACTAATTCTGAGCCTAATTCTATATGGGCAGATGGTGGCGTTCGTTATGAAACTGGTAATATAGGTACTTTCACTACAGGAAATACAGTTGCTATTGGAATGCGCCCTGAATTAAAATCGAAAAGCTTTACTGCTTATAAATATGACGGCAATAATCAAACTGGAGAAGCAGGTCCATCCATTTCTTACAATGGCATCAACATGAATGATAAGCCAATCACTAACCTTCAAGCAGGACAAAACCCTAATGATGCAGTGAATAAATCTCAATTAGATGCCATTACATGGAATTTAGGGGCTAAGGGTGCTGATGGTAATATCAACCGAGTGGCGCCAAGTGATGATGCGAATAAACGTGTTGACTTAGTAGGAACTGGAGGTATTTCTGTAACGGCTAATGGTAGCACAGTAACGATTAGTGGTAGCAAAATTTTAGATGCTATGCCAGTAGTGTACACAGATGCAGCAGGCAATCGTGTGTATAAACATACAGATGGCAAGTTCTATACAACGGAAAATCCTGTAGCTGGTAAAGATAAACCAGTAACAAATGTACAAGCTAGTCTAGTGAATACAAGTCCTGCAACGGGAAAAACCGATACTACAACTCCGACTGTATTTAAAAATGTAGGGTCTGTCATCGAAAACCAAGGTGTAACTGGTAATACAGCTCCAACATTCACGGACCGTTTAAATGTGGCAGCTACGAATAACCCTAATGCGGCTGTTAATGTAAAAGATTTGAACAGCACTGTGGCTGATTTAAAAAATAAAGAACTACATATTACGCCAATGGAGTATACTCCTGATACAAATGGCGATGTTACTATGTTATATTCCGATGGTAATGGAAGCGTTGTACCTAATACAACAGCGACTATCAAAGGTGTAGCGAAAAACGACTTATCTAACATTACAGATGCAGGTAAAAAAGTTATCACTGGTCTAGGCACAACAGTTACTGCTGGTAAAAATATTACGGTAACTGCAACTACAGATGACAAAACAGGTCAAAAATCCTATGCCATAGCTGCTGCAGACCAAGTAGAATCTGTTGTAAAAGCAACTGCAGCTACTGATGACGAAAACATTGCAGAAGTAAAACCAGTGACTGGCGCTCAAGATGCAGCTAACACAAAATATGGTGTAGGCGTATCTAAGAAAAAAGTAGCCGAAATCGCTCAAGGTGCAGTGGAAGTAAAACCTGCTGATGGCTCAGATAATGTTCATGTAACACCAGATACAACTACAACTGGTAAAACGATTTACAAAGTATCTGTAGATAAAACGAAGTTAGATACAGGTGTTAATACAACTATAACAGGCGCAGGTACACCAGCTAATCCATACAAAGTCAATGTACAAGGCGATTTAAATAAAATTACTTCCATTACAAATGAAGCAGGTAATGGTAAAGTAGCCTTCGGTACAGATGGCGTAAGTACTTTCAGTAGCGGAACTACTGGAGATAAAACGGTAACGATCAATGGCAAAGAAGGCAAAGTTGTTGTTGGCAATGGCGGAAGCCCTGTTACCATTGACGGCAGTGCAGGTCATGTGACTGGCTTGCAAAATACAGAGTGGACTGTAGGTACGACAACACCAGTATCTGGTCGTGCAGCTACGGAAGACCAATTGAAGCATGTTAGCGATGCCGTTGCTGGTAAAGCTGATAAAACTGCATTATGGGACTTAGGGGTTATGAAAAATGGAGCCTCTGAAAAAGTGGTTCCTGCAGATGTAACAAATGATAATAAACGCATCAACTTACAAGGTAAAGGTAATGTTACGGTTACTGCAACTGGCAATACGATTACTATTGAAGGGGAAAACCAAAATGGTATTGTTGTATACACCGATGCACAAGGTAATCGTTTGTATAAACGTGAAGATGGCAAATTCTATAAAACGAAAGAACCT
Source organism: Veillonella sp. CHU110 (assembly GCF_003992255.1). Taxonomy (NCBI): domain Bacteria; kingdom Bacillati; phylum Bacillota; class Negativicutes; order Veillonellales; family Veillonellaceae; genus Veillonella; species Veillonella sp. CHU110. Next base: position 42,822 of record NZ_RQVA01000010.1, read on the forward strand.
GTGGCTGGTGAACGTGGTGTACTAGCTAATCAAGTACAATCTCGCCTAGTGAATGCGAATGGAGATAGCACTACATCACCAACGGTGCTTAATAATGTAAAATCTGCGATTCAAGCGCAAGGAGTGGGACCGGATAATCTATCCCCAACATTCTTCGACCGTTTGGAAGCGGCTGCAAAATCGACTAATAACCCTAATGCTGCGGTCAATGTAAGTGACCTTAAATCTGTAGTAGACGGGGGTATGAAATACGGAGCTAATATCTCCGAAGCTACTGGCGGTGCTAACCCTGTTACAAATAAATTAGGTAGTACTGTGGTTATCAAAGGTGGTGCTACCGAAACGGATGGTACTAATTTTGATGGAACCAACGTATTAACGACGATACAACAAGATGATGGCAATACGACTGTTAACATTAAATTGAAACGTGACTTGGGTAATATCAAATCTATCACAAATGCTGCAGGTAATGGTAAAGTAGCCTTCGATGCGGATGGTGTCACTACTTTCACAAGTGGTGCAACAACAGGTGATAAACCTGTTACCATCGATGGTAAGTTAGGTAAAGTTGTGGCTGGTACTGGTGATACGGCGGTTACATTGGATGGCGCAGCAGGTCAAGTGCTAGCATCTGGTATCCGTATTGGTAACCAAACGGCAACACCAACAGCTGATGGTGCGGCACCGGCTGCAGGACAACCGACTGGCCCTGCTGGTAATTTCATTACTGGACTTGGCAATACAACTTGGAATATCCAAAACCCAGCGTACGTAAGTGGCCGTGCTGCTACAGAAGATCAGTTGAAAGTTCTGAATACGGAATTAAATAAGAAATCCTCTACAGATTATCGATTGATTGCTAATCCAAATACTAATGATGGCGCATATACTGTAAGTAATGCAGGTGAAATTGATTTAACTGTAAAAGACGAGATAACAAAAGCTACTAATACCGTTAAGTTGAAAGATATTGCATCCAAAACTGCTTTAGACGCATTGGTAGACCGTAGTATCACATTAGGTGGGGATAGTAACTCTGCTACTGATAAACAAACATTAGCTAACGATGTGAAATTCAACATTACAGGTGATAATAACTACATTACAACTAACGCTAGTGGATCTAATGTAAAACTTACTTTCAACGATAGCGCATTAGCGAAAAAAGCTGATCTATGGAAGTTATCTGCTAATGGTGCAGAAGTGCCAGTAAAGAATGGTGTGGTTGACCTAGCAAAAGGCGATAACATCAACATTACTAGCGAAGCTGGTAAAGTAACTATTTCTGCTACTGGATTAGCGAAAGAAGACTTGTCCAATATCACGGATGCTGGCAAGAAAAAAATCACTGATTTAGGAACAGAAATTACAGCAGGCGAACGTATTACAGTAGGAGAACCTACCGTAGATGCTAAAACAGGTAAGAAAACATATACTATTAATGCAGATAAACAAGTAGAATCTGTTGTGAAAGCAACGTTGACTGATACAAGTGATGAAAATATCGCAGAAGTAACTGTTGTAGAAGGTACAAAAGATACGGCGAATGCAAAATATGGCGTAGCTGTATCTAAAAAAGCAGTAGAGAATATTGCTAAAGGTAAAGATATTTCTATCGCAAATAAAGAGTATGAAGTAACTGGCACTGAAGGTAAAGTTGAATTAACTTACGTAGATGGCAATGGTAATGCTGTTGCAGACCGTAAAGCAACGATCAAAGGCGTGGCGAAAAATAACTTGGACAACATTACGGATGATGGTAAAAAGGTAATCACTGGTTTAGGAACAAAAATCCAAGCCGGAGATGGTATTTCTATTGGAGAGCCAACTAAAGATGCTACAACTGGCCAAACTACATATACTATTTCTGCTGCAAAAACTAAATTAGTAGATGGTACAAATACAACGGTAGGTGGTACGGGTACAGAAGCTGATCCATATAAAGTTAATGTAAAAGGCGACTTAGGTAACATTACTTCTATTACGAATGAAACTGGATCTGGCAAAGTGACATTCGATAACAATGGTGTTGTGAAAGTAGATGGAGATCATCCAGTATCTATCGATGGCAAACAAGGTCAAATTACTGGCTTACAAAATACAACCCTAACTGCCGCAGATTTTGCTAAGGCTAATCGTGCAGCTACGGAAGAACAATTAAAAGAGGTAAAAGACATTGCTGATGCAGCGTCTACAACAGATTATCGTTTAATTGCAAATCCAGTAGAAGGTAGCAATGGTGCGTATAAAGTAGATAACGGAACCATTTCTTTAAAAGTTAAAAATACTAAACAAGCTGATAGTACTCCTGAAACAATTACGATCAACGATGTGGCATCCAAAGAAGCATTAGATACTGTAAAAGCAAATCAATGGGATTTGGCAGTAAAATCAGGTACTACTATCACGAATGTAACTCCACAACCTGGCGCAAAACCAACAGATAACAAACGAATTGCTATCGAAGGTGCTGATGGTGTTGAAGTAACTCAAACAGATGGTGTGATCAAAATCAGTGCACCAAGAGGTACAGATAACGATACGATCACAACTGTGAAATCTAGCGATGGTACAATTTCTGTTGATAATGTAGATGGAAATACACATGCATATGATATAAAAGTCAATGCTCAAAAACTGGGAGAAGCGCAAGCCTTAATTTTCGTAGATGACAAAGGTAAACAAGTATTCAAACAACCTGATGGTACTTTCAAAAATGCAGATGGCACTAAGTATGAAGGCACTGTACATACAAAAGTAAATACAGTAGCGCCTCAACGTGTAGACAACGTTGGTTCTGCAATTGACGGAGCAAAAGTAACTACTGATGCAGGTCAAGAAAAACCAAATGCAACCTACTTAGAAAAACTAGAAGTTGCAGTGAAAGACCCTGTAACAGGAAAAGCAGCGGTTAACGTTTCTGACCTTAAGAAGACATCCGATGCAAGTATTGCTAAAGCAGTGGAAGATTCCACAAACAAAGGCATGAAATACGCAGGGGATAACTACAAAGCAGCAGAAGGTACAACAGCTGAGCAAAATGGTATCACTAAGAAATTAGGAGAACAATTGCAAATCCTTGGCGGTGCGCAAGGAACATTGACCGAAAACAACATCGGCGTTAATGCTGTCGGTGGCAAGTTGAAAGTCCAATTAGCAGAATCTTTAACAGGTATCAATTCCATTGCAGGTAAAGGTACAAGCCCATTAACAATTTCCAATGGTGGTACAACATTGACTATCAATGCACCAGAAGGAACAAAACCTGGCACAATTTCCGTGGGTGGTGCAAAAGTTACTGGTGTGGCAAATGGTGAAGCAGAAACAGATGCTGTTAACGTGAGCCAATTGAAAGCAGTAGCAAGCAAAGAACTTCACATCAAACCAACAACAGATAAAGAAACATATACTGTAGATGAAAATGGTGATGTAACATTAACCTACGTAAATGGTAACGGTGAGACAGTAGCTAATACAAAAGCAGTCATCTCTGGAGTAGCGAAAAATGACTTGTCCAACATCACAGATGGTGGTAAAAAAGTTATCACTGGCTTAGGAACAGAAATTACAGCAGGCGAACGTGTTACAGTAGGAGCACCTACCGAAGACCCTAAAACAGGTAAGAAAACATATACTATTTCTGCAGATAAACAAGTGGAATCTGTTACTAAAGCAGATGCTGAAACTGGTGATGAAAATATCGCTACTGTAACAATGATGGATGGTACAACAGATAAAACAGCCAATGCTCGTTATGGTGTAGGCGTGTCTAAAAAAGCAGTAGCTAATATCGCTAAAGATGCTATTGGAGTAACAAGTGGTTCAGACAATGTTACTGTTACACCAGATACAACTACTACACCTGGTAAAACGATTTACAAAGTATCCGTAGCTAAAACAAAATTAGCAGCTGGTACAAATACAAATGTTGAAGGTGAAGGTACAGAAGCTAAGCCATACAAAGTTAATGTAGCAGGCAATTTAACTCAAATTACATCCATTACTAATACAGATGGCACTGGCAAATTGACATTCGATAACAATGGTGTTGTGAAAGTAGATGGAGATCATCCAGTATCTATCGATGGCAAACAAGGTCAAATTACTGGCTTACAAAATACAACCCTAACTGCCGCAGATTTTGCTAAGGCTAATCGTGCAGCTACGGAAGAACAATTAAAAGCGGTAAAAGACATTGCTGATGCAGCGTCTACAACAGATTATCGTTTAATTGCAAATCCAGTAGAAGGTAGCAATGGTGCGTATAAAGTAGATAACGGAACCATTTCTTTAAAAGTTAAAAATACTAAACAAGCTGATAGTACTCCTGAAACGATTACTATTAACGATGTGGCATCAAAAGAAGCATTAGATACTGTAAAAGCAAATCAATGGGATTTAGCAGTTAGCAATGGTACTGTTACAAATAAAGTAGAACCACAAGCAACTGGCACAGAAGGCGAAAACAAACGTATCGTCTTAAAAGGTGAAGATGGTGTTACTGTTAAGCAAAAAAATGGTGTCATTACAATCGGTGCTCAAAAAGGCATAGATAACGATACGATCACAACTGTGAAATCTAGCGATGGTACAATTTCTGTTGGTACTGTAGATGGAAATACACATGCATATGATGTGAAAGTCAATGCTCAAAAACTTGGAGAAGCGCAAGCTTTAATCTTCGTAGATGACAAAGGTAAACAAGTATTTAAACAACTAGATGGTACTTTCAAAAATGCAGATGGCACTAAGTATGAAGGCACTGTACATACGAAAGTAAATACAGCAGCACCGCAACGTGTAGACAACGTTGGTTCTGCAATTGACGGAGCAAAAGTAACTACTGATGCAGGTCAAGAAAAACCAAATGCAACCTACTTAGAAAAACTAGAAGTTGCAGCAAAAGATCCTGTAACAGGAAAAGCAGCAGTTAATGTATCTGACTTAAAACAAGCATCCGATGCAAGTATCGCTAAAGCAGTCACTGATGCTACAAACAAAGGCATGAAATATGCTGGGGATAACTACAAAGCGGCGACTGCTACAGAAGCTGAGCAAAATGGTATCACTAAGAAATTAGGAGAACAATTGCAAATCCTTGGCGGTGCGAAAGGCACATTGACTAACAACAACATCGGCGTTATTGCAGAAGACGGCGCGTTGAAAGTCAAATTAGCAGAATCTTTAACAGGCATCAATTCCATTGCGGGTAAAGGTACAAGCCCATTAACAATTTCCAATGGTGGTACAACATTGACTATCAATGCACCAGAAGGAACAAAACCTGGCACAATCTCCGTTGGTGGTGCAAAAATCACTGATGTGGCAGAAGGTACGGATCCTAAGGATGCGGTTAATGTATCTCAATTAACAAAATCTGTAGCTGACTTGAAAGCAAACCTTGGTTGGTACGCAACTTCTGATGTGGTAGATGGTGGTGAACAAGCCACAGGTTCTAACCCAACATCCGAACATGTTACAAACGATAATGAAGTAGCTTTCATCGCTGGTAAAAACTTAAAAATCAAACAAGATGGCAGAAACTTCACATATAGCCTAAACGATTCTATTACTAAGTTGTCGAAAGTAGAAGTGACAAAAGATGGAGAAGGCACGACGACTATTACTCCTGGTAAAGTGACAACTACTGACGGTACAACAACGACGGTAACAGGTCCAGAGGGCATCACAATTAAGCCGTCCGCAGGTACGACAACAACAGTTTCCTTGACGAAAGATGGCTTAGATAATGGCGGTAATAAAATTACCAATGTATCTAAAGGCGTAGGTGATTCTGATGCTGTTAACGTAAAACAATTGAACGATGAAGTTGGCAAAGCGAAAACAACTGTAACGGTTAATAATGAAGGTAAAGATGCAAACAAAAATCTTTCCTTAACTACAACTGCAGCAACTGATGGACATACTAACTATGATGTTCGTTTAGCGGACAAAGTGACATTAGGCACTGAAACAGCTAAACAAGTGACAATGGATGGTACAGCTGGTACTATCACAGCGGGCACTGGCACTAACATTGTGAAAGTTGATGGATCTAAAGGTCAATTGACAGCGGCAGGCGTTGTCGTAGGTAACCAAACGCTGAATCCAATTGCGGCGAAACCAACAGATGGTGTAACTCCAGCAGCCGAAACTGGCAACTATATAACAGGTCTTGGTAACACAACATGGAATGTAACTAACCCAACCTATGTATCTGGACGTGCAGCGACAGAAGATCAGTTGAAAGCAGTTAACGACGAAGTGAACAACAAAGCAGATAAAACTGCATTGTGGGACTTGGCGGTTAAAAAAGATGGTGTTACTACCAATGTAACTCCACAAGCTGGTGCACAAGCAACAGATAACAAACGAATTACTATCGAAGGTAAAGATGGTGTTAACGTAGAAAATAGCAATGGTGTTATTACAATCAGTGCACCAAAAGGCACAGATAATGATACGATTACAACTGTGGAATCTACTGATAAAACTGTTGATGTAACAAAAGTAGGCAACAATGAACATGCTTATAACTTGGCAGTGAATAAGCAAGCTGTAGTAGATGGTGCTCAATTACCTGTTGTATATACAACAAAAGATGGTAAAAAAGTGACTATCGACAAAGATGGTAAATTCCATACGGTAGATAATCCTACGGTAGAAGTAAAACCAGAAGACGTAGAAACACGTATTCAATCTGCTGCAAAAAATACAACAGCTGGAGATACAATCCTTAATAACGTAGGCTCTGCGATTGCAAATACAAAAGTTCCAGAAGGTACAGGAACTAAACAAAATCCATCATTCTTAGAACGTTTGGAAGAAGCTGCAAAATCGACAAACCATCCAAATGCAGCGGTTAATGTATCTGACCTTAAAAATACAGCTGATGCAGTGATTGGAAAAGTAACAGATACAGGCATGAAATACGGTGCGAACCTTCCTGCGACAGCTGGTGGAAAAGATGTTGTCACAAACAAACTTGGCTCTACAGTGAAGATTGTGGGTACTGCTAATTTAAAAAATGCTACTGATGCAGACAAACAATACGATGGTAACAACGTAATCACAACAGTTAGTCAAGATGCTACTGGCGACACTACTGTGACTGTGAAGTTGAATAAAGATTTAACATCTAAATCCTTAACAACAAATACAGTAACTGTGAAAGGCGAACCAGGCGCTAACGGTCAAGACGGCAAAGATGCAGTCGTGACTGTAGGTGAAAAAGGTGAACCAGGTGCTGAAGGTAAAGAAGGTAAACCAGGTTCTAACGGTACTATTGGCGTGAACGGTAAAGATGGTTCTGCGGTTGTGATCAACGGTAAAGATGGCACAATTGGCTTAACTGGTCCTAAAGGTGCTGACGGACAACCAGGCAAATCTATCAAAATTGGTATGAAAGATGGCTACGATGGTGCAGACGGTACAGATGGTGTTCCAGGCGTTCGTGGTGCGAAAGGTGTTGACGGCAAAGATGGTATCACTCGTATCGTATATACAGAAGGCGGTAAAGAACATCAAGTAGCTACGATGGATGACGGCTTACAATTTACTGGTAATAACTCTGACACTGTGAACAAACATCGCTTGAACACATTGGTGAACGTCGTTGGTGAAGGTGTGACTAAGGAAGCTGCGAAAACATTTGAGTCTGCTACTGGTAACATCTTAGTAGATGCTGATGGCAAAACAACATTAACTGTAAAAATGAACAAAAACCTTGCTAACATCAGCAGCATTACTAATGGTGCAAACTCTGGCAAAGTTGAGTTCCAAGACAATGGTGTAACTACTTTCAGTAGCGGTAACAACGGCGCTGGCGGTACAGACAAAGTTGTGACTATTAACGGTAAAGAAGGTACTGTTAATGCAACGACTAAGGTAATAGCAGCAGGCATTGTAGTAGGCAACCAAACGTTAAATCCAATTGTGGCGAACCCAACAGATGGTGTAACTCCAGCAGCCGAAACTGGCAACTATGTAACAGGTCTTGGTAACACAACATGGACTGTGGCTAACCCAACTTATGTATCTGGTCGTGCAGCGACAGAAGATCAGTTGAAAGTAGTTAACGAGGAAGTGAACAACAAAGCAGATAAAACTGCATTGTGGGACTTGGCGGTTAACAATGGAACAACGACGGATAAAGTAGATCCAAAATCTACGAACGTAGCAGGTGAAAATAAACGTATTACTATCCAAGGTAGTGGTGCCGTTAAAGTAACGCAAAAAGATGGTGTTATTACCATCGGTGCTGAAAAAGGCGCAGATAATGATACCATTACGACAGTGACATCTACAGATGAAAGTGTATTGACTGCCGAGGACACACCATCAAATGGTAACCATGCATACGCTTTAACAATCAACAAACAAGCTGTAGTTAACGGTGCTCAATTACCTGTTGTATATACAACAAAAGATGGTAAAAAAGTGACTATCGACAAAGATGGTAAATTCCATACGGTAGATAATTCTACGGTAGAGGTAAAACCAGAAGATGTAGAAACACGTATTCAATCTGCTGCCAAAGATACAACAAAAGGAGATACAATCCTTAATAACGTAGGCTCTGCGATTGCCAATACAAAAGTTCCAGAAGGTGCAGGAACTAAACAAAATCCATCATTCTTAGAACGTTTGGAAGAAGCTGCAAAATCGACAAACCATCCAAATGCAGCGGTTAATGTATCTGACCTTAAAAATACAGCTGATGCAGTGATTGGAAAAGTAACAGATACAGGCATGAAATACGGTGCGAACCTTCCTGCCACAGCAGGTGGAAATAATGTTGTTACTAACAAACTTGGCTCTATTGTGAATATCGTAGGTACGGCAGACGTAGCGAATGCGACAGAAGCAGATAAGCAATATGACGGCAACAACGTAGTAACATCTATTGCTCAAGATACTGACGGCAACACAACAGTCACTGTGAAGTTGAACAAAGATTTAACATCTAAATCCTTAACAACAAATACAGTAACTGTGAAAGGCGAACCAGGCGCTAACGGTCAAGACGGCAAAGATGCAGTAGTGACTGTGGGTGAAAAAGGTGAAAAAGGTGCCGAAGGCAAACCAGGTAAAGATGGTTCTAACGGTACTATCGGTGTAAATGGTAAAGACGGCTCTGCAGTTGTCATCAACGGTAAAGATGGCTCTATCGGATTGAACGGTAAAGATGGTAAGAACGGTCTTTCCATTAAAGGTGACAAAGGTGTAGTCGGTGTAGACGGTACAGATGGCGCTAATGGCAAAGACGGCATGACTCGTATCGTATATGAAACGAAACATACAGATCCTAAAACAGGCACAGAAACAACTGTGACACATCAAGTAGCTACGATGGATGATGGCTTACGTTTCACTGGTAACAATTCCGGTACAGAAAACAAACATAAGCTAAATACATTAGTAAACATCGTTGGTGAAGGTGTAACTAAGGAAGCAGTTAACACATTTGAGTCTGCTACTGGTAACATCTTAGTACAAGCCGATGGCAACTCCACATTGACTGTAAAAATGAACAAAAACCTTGCTAACATCAGCAGCATTACTAATGGTGCAAACTCTGGTAAAGTTGAGTTCGGTGCTAACGGCGTAACTACTTTCAGTAGTGGTGCAGCAACTGGTGATAAAGTTGTTACAATCAACGGTAAAGAAGGTACTGTTAATGCAACGACTAACGTAACAGCAGGTGGTGTGGTAGTAGGTAAACAATCTGTCACTCCAAGTACAACTGGCGTAGCTCCTACAACAGGTGCGACACCAACAGAAGGTAACTTTGTAACTGGTTTAGATAACAAAGAATGGAATGTAGCAAGTCCTAGCTATGTATCTGGTCGTGCAGCAACGGAAGATCAATTGAAAAAAATCTCCGATGCCATTACGGCTAAATCTGGTAGCGACTATCGTTTGGTGGTAAATCCAGCAGCTGGTTCTGAAGGTAAATACACAGTAGGCGATGACAATACTGTTAAGTTAACAGTAGAAGATGCTGCGGATGCTAATCATAAAACTGAAGTTACTATTGCAGGCATTGCTAAATCTAGTGATTTGTCAGACTTGAAATCCAAGGTAGACAACACCATTGCTCTGGGCGATGATACGGCAACTGGGTCAACAGCTGCTAAATCCTTAAAAGATGGTAACGTGAAATTCAACATCAAAGGTGATGGCAAATACATCAGTACAGCTGCTAAGGACGATGATGTAACGGTATCCTTGAACACGAAACAAGTGGCGCAAGACCAAGCCTTGATTTACGTAGATAACACTGGTAAGCAAGTATTCAAACAACCAGATGGCACTTTCAAAGATGCAGATGGCAATAAGTATGAAGGTGATGTTCATACGAAAGTAAACACGCCAAATCCTAAACGTGTAGACAACGTAGGTTCTGCTGTTGATACAGCTGTGGTGAAAGATGCTGCCGGAGCAGTTAAAAACGATGCAACGTATTGGGAAAAATTAGATAAAGCCAACACAGACACACCAAACGCTGCGGTTAACGTATCTGACCTTAAGAAAAACTCTGATGCAGTGATTGGAAAAGTGACAGATACTGGAATGAAATACGGCGCTAATCTTGCTGCAACAGCTGACGGTAAGAAGGTTGTCACAAACAAACTTGGCTCGACTGTACATATCTTAGGCTCTTCCAATGCTACATCTGATGAAGGTTACAATGATGAAAACGTAGTGACTACCATCGGTCAAGCTACTAATGGTGACACAACAGTGACTGTGAAGCTGAAAAAAGATTTAAAATCTGAATCCTTAACAACGAATACAGTGATTGTAAAAGGCGAACCAGGTGGCAATGGTCAAAGCAAAGATGCTGTAGTGACTGTTGGTGAAAAAGGTGAACCAGGCGCAGATGGCCAAGATGGTAAACCAGGTTCTGACGGTACTATCGGCGTGAATGGTAAAGACGGTGCCTCTGTTATCATCAAAGGTAAAGATGGCACAATCGGCTTAACTGGTCCTAAAGGTGCAGATGGTCAACCAGGCAAATCCATCAATATTGGTGTAAAACCTGGCTATGATCATGACAATGATGATAATACTCCAGATGTACGTGGTAAATATGGTGTAGACGGTTCTGATGGTAAGGACGGTATCAACCGTATTGTATATACAACAAAAGTTATCGACCCTACTACAAACACAGAAAAAGAAGTGGAACACCAAGTAGCGACTATGGACGACGGCATGAAATATGGCGGCGACAACTATAAACCAGCTACCGATGCAGCAGCTGAACAAAATGTAATCGCTAAGAAATTGAACAACCGTTTAGACATCGTTGGTGGCGCAGACAAAGATAAATTGACTGACAAGAACATCGGTGTCAATGCAGAAGGTGGTAAGTTAAAAGTTCAATTAGCTAGCGATTTAACAGGCATCAATTCCATCACTGGCAAAGGGACAAGCCCATTAACTATTTCTAATGGTGGTACAACTATCACGGTGAATGGATCAACGACAAAAGATGTGAATGGTGTGGCGACTCCAGTACCAGGTAATATCTCTGTTGGTGGCGTACAAATTAAAGGCGTAGCTGACGGTACAGAGGATACAGATGCTGTTAACCTAAGCCAATTGAAAAAAGTTGTGGCATCAAATGGTTCTACTGAAAAAGTGAAAGCTTCTACAGCAGACAATAATATTGCTACTGTGACTCAAAGTGATAATGCAGCATACGGTTTACCTAACAATGAATACGTAGTGTCTGTAACGAAAGAGGCTGTAGCGAATGTAGCGAAAGATACAGTGGTTGTGGAATCTGCCTCTGCGAATGTAACTGTAACGCCAGACAAAACAGCAACTGGTAAGGTGACTTATAAAGTAGCTGTGAAAGAAAGCAACTTGGCGAATGGTACGAATACAACAGTATCTGGCACAGGTACACAAGATGACCCATATAAAGTGAACGTAGAAGGGGCTATCACTAAGATTACATCCATCACTAACGAAGCAGGTAATGGCAAAGTTGAGTTCGGTGCTGACGGTGTAACTACTTTCAGTAGTGGCAACAATGGTGCTGGTGGTACAGACAAAGTTGTTACTATCAACGGTAAAGACGGCAAGGTAACGACTGGAGAATCTGTTCTTGATACAACAGGCTTGACTGTAAAAGATGGCACTAAGGAAACGACGGTGTCTAAGGCAGGTACTGTTGTCAAAGAAGGTGCTAATGAATCTAAAGTGACTAGTACAGGTGCTACTTTCACAGATGGTACGAAGACAACTAGCGTGGCACCGACAGTAGTTCGTGTGAACGGTACGAATGGTGCAAATGGTACAGTGACTGACGGTGTAGTGATTGGTAAACAATCTGTCACTCCAGTAGAAACTGTCCCTACAGCAGGTAAGGTTATCACTCCGGAAGAAGGAAACTACATCACTGGTTTGGATAACAAAGCTTGGGATGTAACAAATCCAACATTTGTATCTGGCAGAGCAGCTACAGAAGATCAATTGAAATCTGCCACTACTGGTTTAGTGGACAAAGGTTTAGTCTTTGATGCAAACACTGGTGGAGCGAAAACAAATAAACTTGGCTCTACTGTGAAAATCCAAGGCACTGCGGAAATTCCAGCAGGTGCTACGGATGCTGATAAAAACTATGATGGTAAAAACGTATTAACATCCATTGAACAAGATACGGCTACTGGTAACACAACAGTCACTGTGAAGTTGAACAAAGATTTAACATCTAAATCCTTAACAACAAATACAGTAACTGTAAAAGGTGACCCTGGCACTAACGGTCAAGACGGCAAAGATGCAGTAGTGACTGTAGGTGAAAAAGGTGCAGATGGTAAACCAGGTTCTAACGGTACTATCGGCGTGAATGGTAAAAACGGCTCTGCAGTTGTGATCAACGGTAAAGACGGCACAATCGGCTTAACTGGTCCTAAAGGTGCTGACGGACAACCAGGCAAATCCATTAACATTGGCATGAAAGATGGCTATAACACAGATGGAGCAAATGGCGTTCGTGGTGAAAAAGGTGTGGACGGCCAAGACGGCATCACTCGTATCGTATACACAGAAGGCGGTAAAGAACATCAAGTAGCTACGATGGACGACGGCTTACGTTTCACTGGTAACAATTCCGGTACAGAAAACAAACATAAGCTAAATACATTAGTGAACATCGTTGGTGAAGGTGTTACAAAAGAACAAGTAGATGGATTCCAATCTGCAAGTGGCAATATCTTAGTACAAGCAGATGGCAACTCCACATTGACTGTAAAAATGAACAAAAACCTTGCTAACATCAGCAGCATTACTAATGGTGCAAACTCTGGCAAAGTTGAGTTCAAAGACAATGGTGTAACTACTTTCAGTAGTGGCAACAACGGCACTGGTGGTACAGATAAAGTTGTAACTATCAACGGCAAAGATGGTACTGTTAATGCAATGACTAACGTAACAGCAGGTGGTGTGGTAGTAGGTAAACAATCTGTCAGTCCAAGTACAACTGGTGTAGCTCCTACAACTGGTGGTATACCAACAGAAGGCAACTTCGTAACAGGTCTTGCAAATAAAGATTGGAATGTAGCAACTCCAACATTTGTATCTGGTCGTGCAGCGACAGAAGATCAGTTGAAAAAAATCTCCGAAGCTATTACGGCTAAATCTGGCAGTGACTATCGTTTAGTGGCAAATCCAGCAACTGGATCTGATGGTAAATACACAGCAGATAATGATGGTAATATTAGCTTAACTGTACAAGATGCAGCAAATCCGAATAGTACAAATACAGTCACTATTACAGATGTAGCTAAAAAATCTGATTTAGATATTGTAAAAGGTCAAGTAGGAAATACAATTTCTCTTGGCGATGATACAACTGGTACAACAACGGCTAAATCCTTAACAGCTGGTGATGTGAAGTTCAACATCAAGGGTGATACAAACTACATCAGTACAGCTGCTAATGGCGATGATGTAACCGTATCCTTGAACACGAAACAAGTGGCGCAAGATCAAGCCTTGATTTACGTAGATAACGCTGGTAACCAAGTATTCAAACAACCTGATGGCACTTTCAAAAATGCAGATGGTACAACGTATGCTGGTGATGTTCATACGAAAGTAAACACGCCAGATCCTAAACGTGTAGATAACGTAGGTTCTGCTATTGACGGAGTAAAAGTAACTACTGCGGAAGGTCAAGAAAAACCAAATGCAACCTACTTAGAAAAACTAGAAGTTGCGGCGAAAGACCCTGTAACAGGAAAATCTGCAGTTAACGTATCTGACCTTAAAAATGCTTCTGATGCAAGTATTGCTAAAGCAGTTACTGATGCTACAGATAAAGGCATGAAATACGGTGCGAACCTTTCTGCTAAAGAAGGTGGAGAGAAGGTTGTCAAAAACAAACTTGGCACTACTGTACATATCTTAGGCTCTTCCAATGCCACATCTGATGAAGGTTACAACGATGAAAACGTAGTAACAACTATCGGTCAAGATGCAGCAACTGGTGATACAACTGTCACAGTGAAGTTGAAAAAAGATTTAAAATCTGAATCCTTAACAACGAACACAGTGATTGTAAAAGGTGAACCAGGTGGTAATGGTCAAACCAAAGATGCGGTAGTGACTGTCGGCGAAAAAGGTGAACCAGGTGTAGCAGGCAAAGATGGCAAACCAGGTTCTAATGGTTCTATCGGCGTAAACGGTAAAGACGGTTCTGCAGTTGTGATCAATGGTAAAGACGGTTCTATCGGCATGAATGGTAAAGATGGTGCTAACGGTCTTATTATGAAAGGCGACAAAGGTGCAGTTGGTTTAGATGGCACAGATGGCGCTAATGGTAAAGACGGTATGACTCGTATCGTATATGAAACGAAACATACAGATCCTAACAATGCTGGTAAAGAAATCACAGTGAAACATGAAGTAGCTACGATGGACGACGGTCAAAAATACAGCGGTGATAACTACAAAGCAGCGACTGCAACCACAGCAGAAGCGAATGTGATCAACAAAAAATTAAACGAACGTTTAGAAATCGTTGGTGGCGCAGACAAAGCTAAATTGACTGACAACAACATCGGCGTGAACGCAGCAGATGGCAAGTTAAAAGTTCAATTAGGTAGCGAGTTAACGAGCATCAACTCCATTACTAATGGTGCAAACTCTGGTAAAGTTGAGTTCGGTGCTAATGGAGTAACTACTTTCAGTAGTGGTGCAGCCGCTGGTGATAAAACTGTGACAATCAACGGCAAAGAAGGTAAAGTGACTGTTGGTAACAACGGTAACCCAATTGCTATTGATGGTTCTGTAGGTGATATCACTGGTTTGACAAATACAACGTTAACAGGGCCAGACTTTGGTACTAAAGGTCGTGCGGCTACGGAAGAACAGTTGAAATTAATCCAAGGTCAATTGGGTACTGGCAACTTGTCCTTCGGTGCTAACCTTCCTGCGAAAGCTGGTGGTAAAAAAGTCGTTGAAAATGCTCTTGGTTCCACTGTGAACATCGTTGGTACTGCAAATGTAACAGCAGATGACAACTACGATGGCAACAACGTAGTGACAACTGTTGAAAAAGGTACTGATGGCAATAGCACGGTAACTATCAAGTTGAACAAAGACTTAACGTCTAAATCTGTAACAACTAACACGGTAACTGTAAAAGGTGAACCTGGCGCTAACGGTCAAGACGGTAAAGATGCAGTAGTGACTGTCGGTGAAAAAGGTGCAGATGGTAAAGATGGCTCTAACGGTACTATCGGCGTAAACGGTAAAGACGGCTCTGCAGTTGTGATCAACGGCAAGGACGGCTCTATCGGTTTGACTGGCCCTAAAGGTGAAAATGGTAATAGTGTTGTCATCAATGGTAAAGATGGTAAAATCGGCGCTAAAGGTGAAGATGGTAAATCTGTTGTCATCAACGGTAAAGACGGTACAATCGGCTTAACGGGTCCGAAAGGTGCTGATGGTGCACCAGGTAAATCCTTAGATATCGGCATGAAAGATGGCTATAATGGTCAAGATGGTGCTGATGGAGTTCCAGGCGTTCGTGGTGAAAAAGGTGTTGACGGTAAAGACGGCATCACTCGTATCGTATACACAACGAAAGAAGTTGACCCAGTAACGAAAGTTGAAAAAGTAGTAGAACGTCAAGTAGCTACTATGGACGACGGCTTACAATTCACTGGTAATAACTCTGACACTGTGAATAAACATCGCTTGAACACATTGGTGAACATCGTTGGTGAAGGTGTTGCAAAAGAACAAGTAGATGGATTCAAATCTGCAAGTGGTAACATCTTAGTCGCAGCTAATGGCACAACAACATTAACTGTAAAAATGAACAAAAACCTTGCTAATATCAACAGCATTACTAATGGTGCGAACTCTGGCAAAGTTGAGTTCGGTGCAGATGGAGCAACTACTTTCAGTAGCGGAACAACTGGCGATAAAACTGTTACAATCAACGGTAAAGATGGCAAGGTAACGACTGGCGAATCTACTCTAGATACAACAGGATTGACTGTAAAAGATGGCACTAAGGAAACGAAAGTAACTAATGCAGGTACTGTTGTCAAAGACGGTGCTAACGAATCTAAAGTGACTAGCGCAGGTGCTACTTTCACAGATGGTGCAAACACAACTAGCGTGGCACCGACAGTAGTTCGTGTGAACGGTATGAATGGCACAGATGGCACAGTGACTAACGGCGTAGTGATTGGTAAACAATCTGTGACACCAGTAGAAACTGTTCCTACACCAGGTAAAGTTATCGCACCAGAAGAAGGCAACTTCATCACTGGTTTAGATAACAAAGCTTGGGATGTAACAAATCCAACATTTGTATCTGGTCGTGCGGCTACAGAAGATCAATTGAAATCTGCTACCACAGGTTTAGTGGATAAAGGCTTAATCTTCGATGCTAATACTGGCGGGGCGAAAACAAATAAACTTGGCTCTACTGTGAAAATCCAAGGTACTGCGGAAATTCCAGCAGGTGCTACGGATGCAGATAAAAACTATGATGGTAAAAACGTATTAACATCTATCGAACAAGATCCAACTACTGGCAACACAACGGTAACTGTGAAATTGAACAAAGATTTAACATCTAAATCTGTAACAACTAACACGGTAACTGTAAAAGGTGAACCTGGCGCTAACGGTCAAGACGGCAAAGATGCAGTAGTGACTGTGGGTGAAAAAGGTGAACCAGGTGCCGAAGGCAAACAAGGTAAACCAGGTTCTGACGGTGTTATCGGCGTAAACGGTAAAGACGGATCTGCAGTTGTGATCAACGGCAAAGACGGATCTATCGGCATGAATGGCAAAGATGGTGCTAACGGCCTTACTATGAAAGGCGACAAAGGTGCAGTTGGTTTAGACGGCACAGATGGCGCTAATGGTAAAGACGGTATGACTCGTATCGTATATGAAACGAAACATACAGATCCTAATAATGCTGGTAAAGAAATCACAGTGAAACATGAAGTAGCTACGATGGACGACGGTCAAAAATACAGCGGTGATAACTATGAAGCAGCGACTGGAACCAAAGCTGAAGCGAATGTGATCAACAAAAAACTAAACGAACGTTTAGAAATCGTTGGTGGCGCAGCTAAAGACAAATTGACTGACAACAACATCGGCGTCAATGCAGATGGTGGCAAGTTAAAAGTTCAATTAGCAAGCGAGTTAACAAGCATCAACTCCATTACTAATGGTGCAAACTCTGGTAAAGTTGAGTTCGGTGCTAATGGCGTAACTACTTTCAGTAGCGGCGCAGCAGCTGGTGATAAAACTGTCACAATCGATGGTAAAGCAGGTAAAGTCACTGTTGGTAACAACGGTAACCCAATTGCTATTGATGGTTCTATCGGAGATATCACTGGTTTGACGAATACAACGTTGGATGCAGCGGACTTCGCAACAAAAGGCCGTGCGGCTACGGAAGAACAGTTGAAAGTAATTCAAGGTCAAATTGGTAGTGGCAAGTTATCCTTCGGTGCTAATCTTCCTGCAAAAGCTGGTGGCAATAAAGTTGTTGAAAATACTCTTGGTTCCACTGTGAATATCGTTGGTACGGCTAATGTAACAGCAGACGACAACTACGATGGCAACAACGTAGTGACAACTGTTGAAAAAGGTACTGACGGCAATAGTACGGTTACTATTAAGTTGAATAAAGATTTAACATCTAAATCCTTAACAACCAATACTGTGACTGTAAAAGGTGATCCAGGTGCTAACGGTCAAGACGGTAAAGATGCAGTGGTGACTGTGGGTGAAAAAGGTGAACCAGGTGCCGAAGGCAAACAAGGTAAACCAGGTTCTGACGGTGTTATCGGCGTAAACGGTAAAGACGGCTCTGCAGTTGTGATCAACGGCAAAGACGGCTCTATCGGATTGACTGGTCCTAAAGGTGAAAATGGTAATAGCGTTGTCATCAATGGCAAAGATGGTAAAATCGGAGCCAAAGGTGAAGACGGTAAATCTGTTGTCATCAATGGCAAAGACGGCACAATCGGCTTAACAGGTCCTAAAGGTGCTGATGGAAAACCAGGCAAATCCTTAGATATCGGCATGAAAGATGGCTATAATGGTCAAGACGGTGCTGATGGCGTTCCAGGCGTTCGTGGTGAAAAAGGTGTTGACGGCAAAGACGGTATTACTCGTATCGTATACACTACGAAAGAAGTTGACCCAGTAACGAAAACTGAAAAAGTAGTAGAACATCAAGTAGCTACTATGGACGACGGCTTACGTTTCGCTGGTAATAACTCTGACACGGTGAATAAACATCGCTTGAACACATTGGTGAACATCGTTGGTGAAGGTGTGACGAAGGAAGCAGCGAAAGCATTTGAGTCCGCTACTGGCAACATCTTAGTAGATGCGGATGGTAAAGATACGTTGACGCTTCGCTTGAACAAACATCTGAACTTGACGAATACTGGTTCTATGACAGTAGGCAACTCTGTGGTGAACAACGCAGGCTTAACTGTGAAAGACGGTGCTAACGAATCCAAAGTAACTAGCACAGGATCGACTTTCACAGATGGTACGAATACGACTGAAGTGGCACCGACAGTAGCCCGTGTGAATGGTGTGAAAGATGCAACTGGCGCTGTCACTGGTGGTGTTGTGATTGGTAAACAATCTGCTACACCAAGCGCAGATGGCAAAACTCCTGGCGCAACAGACAAAGCGGCAGAAGGCAACTTCATCACAGGTCTTGAAAACAAAGACTGGAGTGTAACAGATCCGAAATTTGTATCTGGTCGTGCAGCCACAGAAGATCAGTTGAAAACTGTATCTGATGCAGCAAAAGCAGTAGCGAATAATACAATCCAATTCGGGGCGGACAATGGGTCTAAAACAGATGCACAAGGCTTGAATAAAGAAGGTGGTATCGCTTTTAATATCACTGGTGGCGCAGATAAAGCTAAATTATCTGATAATAACATCGGCGTGAATGCGAATGGTTCTACTGTGGAAGTGAAATTGGCGAAAGAATTGAAAGGCTTAACAAGCGCTGAATTTACGAACGCTGATGGTAAAACGACAAAAGTAGAAGGTGGCAAGGTGACGACTGGCGACACCGTTCTTAGCACAACAGGTTTAACTGTAGGTGATAAAGATGCTGGCACATTCGTGACTAAGACTGGTACCGTTGTGAAAGATGGTGACGTGACGACTTCCACGACAGCAGGTGAAACCGTATATCGTGATGGAGACAAAGCGACCACAGTTAACACATCAGGTATTACCATCGAAAATGGCGATAAAGCTGTATCCTTAACAAACAATGGCTTAGACAATGGCGGTAACAAAATTGTGAACGTAGCTAGAGGTGAAAACGATACAGACGCTGTTAACGTAGCGCAATTGAACGACGAAGTTGGCAAAGCGAAAACAACTGTATCTGTAAACGGTGAAGACAAAGATGTCAATAAAAATCTTTCCTTGACTGAGTCTACAGCAGCTGATGGTCATACTAACTATGACATTCGCTTAGCAGACAAAGTGACATTGGGCACGGATGCTACGAAACAAGTCACAATGGATGGTACAGCTGGTACCGTGATAGCGGGCACTGGTGACAACATTGTGAAAGTAGATGGTGGTAAAGGTCAAGTGGTAGCCTCTGGCGTGACCGTAGGTAAACAATCTGTCACACCAAGTGCGGATGGTACAACACCGGCGGCTGATGCAACAGCAACAGAAGGTAACTTCATCACTGGTTTAGATAATAAAACTTGGGATGTAACAAATCCAACATTTGTATCTGGCAGAGCAGCTACAGAAGACCAATTGAAATCTGCTACTACTGGTTTAGTGGACAAAGGTTTAGTCTTCGATGCAAACACTGGCGGAGCGAAAACAAATAAACTTGGCTCTACTGTGAAAATCCAAGGTACTGCGGAAATTCCAGCAGGTGCTACGGCGGAAGATAAAAAATACGATGGTAAAAACGTATTAACATCTATTGATCAAGATGCTGATGGTAATACTACTGTCACAGTGAAGTTGAACAAAGATTTAACATCTGAATCCTTAACAACAAACACAGTGATTGTAAAAGGTGAACCAGGTGGTAATGGTCAAAGCAAAGATGCTGTAGTAACTGTGGGTGAAAAAGGCGAACCAGGTACAGACGGTAAACCAGGTAAAGATGGTTCTAACGGTACAATCGGCGTGAACGGTAAAGATGGCTCTGCAGTTGTGATCAACGGCAAGGACGGCTCTATCGGATTGAACGGTAAAGATGGTAAAAACGGTCTTTCCATTAAAGGCGACAAAGGTGTAGTCGGTGTAGATGGCACAGATGGCGCTAATGGTAAAGACGGCATGACTCGTATCGTATATGAGACAAAACATCCAGATCCTAACAATGCTGGTAAAGAAATCACAGTGAAACATGAAGTAGCTACGATGGACGATGGCATGAAATATGCTGGTGATGATGCACAAGGTACTGATACATCCAAAGTAATTGCTAAGAAATTAAACCAAACGGTAGATATTGTTGGTGGGGCAGCTAAAGATAAATTAACGGACAAAAACATTGGTGTAAACAATGTGGATGGCAAGTTAAAAGTACAATTAGCTAGCGACTTAACAAGCATCAACTCCATTACGAATAAAGAAAACAGCGGAAAAGTTGAATTCAAAGATAAGGGAGTAACTACTTTCAGCGGTGGCAAAACTGACGACAAAGCTGTATCCATTGACGGAAAACAAGGATTTGTGACAGGCTTGCAAAACAAAGACTGGAATATAGCAAACCCAACAGTTGTATCTGGTCGTGCAGCGACGGAAGATCAATTGAAAGTGGTTAGCGACCGTTTAGCAGGTGCTCGTAAGTTCACCGGCGATAACAAAGATGTGACGGCTGTGGTAGGCCTTGGCGAAGTATTGAATATCAATGGTGGCGCAGATGCGACTAAGTTGACTGACAATAATATCGGCGTCATTGCTAAGGAAGCTGTTAAAAATGCAGATGGAACGGTGAAAACACCGGCGTCCATGACAGTTAAGTTGGCGAAAAACGTTCACATGGGTGATGGTTCTACCGATTACACTGGTGTATTTAAACCTACTTTCATCGATAAAGATGGCAAGGTGAAACCTGTAATCGATGAGAAAACAGGTAAACCGGCAGAGTTTAATACGACAGTGAAACATGACGGATCAAGCAGTGAGTACACTGTATATCGTCCTGGCAAAGATGGTAAACCTGAACCGGCCATCACAACGAATGTGACACCATTGGGTGTGGTGATTGAATCCAACAATGCCAATGGCAAAGCGAACCCTCCTGTGACATTGACAGCAAATGGCCTAGATAACGGCGGTAACCGCATTCTAAATGTGGCGCCTGGTATCAATGGCACTGATGGTGTCAACGTAGATCAGTTGAAAGGTACAGCGAACAACGTTCTAAACCAAGCTACAGGCGAAGCTTATAAAGCTGGTGCGAAAGCAGCCGCTTTAGCAGCGTTGAAACCATTACAATATGACCCATTAGAACCGACACAAATCATGGCGGGCATTGGTAATTATCGTAATGAAACGGCAGCGGCTATTGGCCTTGCACATTACACGCAAGAAGCGACTATGTTCCACGTAGGTGTTACATTAGGTCAACATCAAAATATGGTGAATGCTGGCGTGACTCATAAATTTGGCTGGAGTCCAGAAGAAAAAGCAATTCCTGAACGCTATAAAGCGGGCCCGATCTCCTCTGTATATGTAATGCAAGATGAAGTATCTGCATTGAAACAAGAGAACGAACGCACGAAAGTAGCGTACGAACAAGTATTGGTAGATAATGCAAATATCAAAGCAGAAAACCAAGAAATGAAGGAATCTTACAACAAAATGGCTCAAGACAATGAAGAGATGAAAGCACAAATCAAAATGTTGATGCAGGCTATGGGAATGAAATAAGTCCTGAAGATGTAACTTCCTAGAAGATGCAAAAAGCCCCTATCCTTCCGGGTCGAAAGACTCGGAAGCGGTAGGGGCTTTTGTGTTGACATCTAGTGTTTATGGTGCTATAGTTGTGTTAGTAGATTGGCTGCAACGCTTAGGGCGTTGGTCACTAAGACACTGCTTTGGCAGTGTCCTTTTTATTATATTCTCTGTATAAAACAGACTTAATAGGACCTCTTATTAAAGGACAAAAAAACCGGGGCAATACAGAGTATCGCCCCGGTAAAAACTTTACAGTTTATTGTCTTGTATTAATTATACTACACAATTTTATACCAATTGTCAATTATATCACTAAAAAATTGAAATGTAGACTGTAAAGATAAATTTTGATTATATGTATGTTCTCTAAAAAATCTATTTTTAATGTATTGAAGCTGTACAGATATTTCTCTATCAACTCCTTTACTGTTGATTATACGTTTATGAAAAAATAAAACACTTGCAATTTGACTCAACCTTATTTTAGATAATTTACTCTTTCTTTTGCTCTCTTTTATACCTATCTTTCCTAGTGCTGCTGATAATATATTGCTCACTTTAGTAGAACGGTTACTATGAGTAATATCATTTAGAATACAATTATCATGAGCACATGCATTTCTAACAGCTTTAATATCAAATAATTGGTTTGCATATTTACCAAACCGTCTGTCATTAAAATATCCTGCCGTATATTTAATTAGTTGTATTAGTTCACTGAAAGTAATAAATTCAACAAACACCCATATCGGCATCTTATTGGGATTACCATATTTACCATATAAATCTTCATCATAAATATTTCTTCGTTTTGATTCAATGGACTTTTGAATATCTGGATTTATGCCTAAAAAGTTTTTAATTAAATAATATGCATCTCCGGCTTTTCGTAATCCTATATAGTTAACTAAATTAATTTTAGTATAATACTCTATATTTAACGTCATATCCAATAGTATTCGACGGAATTCATAATCAATAATTGATAAATCAACTAAATGACTAAAGTCCAAATTAATATACTTTCCCTCATTATTTTTAACAAAGTTTTTTCTATAGGCGCGTAATCGAAAAAACGTATTATGTGTGGAAAGATACTTCTTAGCCATCTCCTCAGAATAGTCAATAAAAGTAATCCCTTTGTCTTTACAATGAGCAATTTGTTCATCTACTGTTAACCATCTTCCTCCAGACATGATCTCTCCTCTTTAGCATAGTAACCCATCTTTCCCTGTTAATGTATTCTATCGGCTTTTTTTCTAATATCATTTGTATAAAAACATTATACAATATTTCTGTTAATAATATGAAGACATGATATAAATTTACTTACTTGATCCCATTGATTAATTAGTGGATGAAAATTTTGTATTAAAATGAAAAATCTTGGATGGTTTCGATATCTACTAGCTCAACTTCTTTGCCGTGGAATTGAATGATCCGTTCGTCTTGCAAACGACCTAGTTCACGGCTGAGGGCGGTGCGGCTCACGTTGAGGACATCCGCCATTTCTTGCCGATTGTGTGGCAAGGTGAGGATATTCTTTTTTTGCACTCGCTGAATATCCATGAAATAGGCGAAAATTTTCTCGCGCATCCCTTTGAGGGACAGATAATGCACTTTGCGAGTTAGTTGCATCGCCTTTTCAGACAGGTCATGCATGAGGTTTGTGAGCAATTGGATTTGACAGGATTGGCAGTCCGGGAATGCTTTGGTGAAAGTCTCGATAGGTAAGAACAAAACGATCGCATCTTTCGTGGCTTCGATCGTAGCTGGCCATAGGGGATGATTACTAAAGAGCAAAGCTTCTCCGAACATAGAGGACGGCTGTAGTTCCGTTACGATAGTTCGTTGCCCCAACATGTTTTCTCGCGTTAACAAGGCACGCCCTTCTAGCAAGATACCGATGCCTTCCATCGGATCCCCAGCAATGGCAATGAAAGAATTTTTTTTGAAACTTTGTACTTTCACATTTGCTTGAGACAAGAAAAGTGATAAATTTTCTGGCGCAATATGAGCACATAGGGGAGATTGTTGAATCGTATTTATGTATGTTTCTAACGTTGGATGTAATGTCGACATGGGACCTCCATTAAATTAGAGAGTGTGCTTTACCGATTTCAGTAATTTGTTCTATAGTGAGTTTAGTATATTTGGCGATCATATCTAAGGATAGTTTATCTTCTAACATGCCAAGAACTACTTCGGCTTTGCCTTCAGCATTACCTTCTTTTCGTTGGCGTCTTAATTCCATTTCAAGTGTCATATATTCTAACCTCCATTCTTTAGAGTGTTTTACTTTATCTACGACAGAATCCATTTCCAATACTAACTCATCAGCAGGTGATTTACCATATACATAATCTAAAAAATATTGTAATGGTTTTGAAATATCGTCTTCTGTACCTTTAGTGCTCAAGAATAGTTTTGTGGTTCCATCGATTAATTCTATTTTGTAATTTTCTAAACAAACATTTCTGAAAGTATATTTCTTCTTCGAGATAAGTGATATCTTTAATCTGGATATCTAACAGCCGTTCTATTGTTGCTTTACAAATACGCTTATTTCGCATTACCTTCTGAAACATAAAGTTATCCTGAATGGTTAGCTCTTCAAAGGGTTTAATATGCATAGAATCACCTCCGGCTCTTATTCAAATTATACCATATATTTTAGATATATAACATTATTCTTTCTTACGTCACTATATCAATCTATGGGTTCGACCAATTTCTATAATCTGCTCTACAGTTAGTTTCGTATACTTCGAAATCAATTCTAAAGACCAGTTATTCTCTAACATGCCAAGAACTATTTCAGCTATAGCTTCAGCTCTACCAGCAGCGAGTCCTTCTTTTCTGTATCGTATTTTTTCAACTTCAAATCTCATATACTTTTCTCTTCATTTCTCAGAATGTTTTTAAAGTGTAGCCAAGGATACGTTTTTTCTGCTTTCAGTATACTATACTACATGTATAGATAACAAGACACTGCTAGATTGCCCTTGAGAGGGCTTTCACTATGAAAGTGATTGTCTAGTGAGATATCTAAAGCAATACAAAAAGTATGTTGTAGTATACATGTTAAGGGCAAAGTTCCCAAGGAGGTTTATCATGAGTATGTTCTGTTTCCAATGTGAACAAACAGCGCAACCAAATGGTTGTACAGTACAAGGTGTATGTGGTAAAACAGCACCGGTTGCAAATTTACAAGACGAATTAACAGCAGCGTTGATCGGGTTAGCTCGTGCAATGCAAGCTACAGAAGTAACGTTAGAAAACGTACAATTGTTAAAACGTGGTTTATTCATGTGCGTAACAAACGTAAACTTCTCTGAAGATCGTGTACAAGAGTTCATTGATGTAATCAACAATGCGCATAACAAATTAGATGCGAACATCCCTAACTTTGATTGGGAAGAATTGTGGAAAGGTCATGAAGATATCGTTTCCTTACGTTCCACATTGTTATTAGGTATGCGTGGTATGGCTGCGTACGCATGGCATGCAGCAGTATTGGGCTACAATGATCCAGAAGTTGATGCTTGGTTTGTAAAAGGCCTTGTTGAAATGGCAAAAGACCACAGCGCAGAAGAATGGTTAGGCCTATTGATGGAATTCGGTGGCATCAACCTTGCTTGCATGGCGTTGTTAGACAAAGCAAACACAACGACATACGGTACTCCAGTTCCTACAACTGTACCTTTGACAGTAGAACCAGGTCCTTTCATCGTCGTAACAGGCCATGACTTACACGACCTTAAAATGTTATTGGAACAAACTGATGGCAAAGGCGTTAACATCTATACACATGGTGAAATGCTTCCATGTCATGCGTATCCTGAGTTGAAAAAACATCCTCAATTGAAAGGTAACTTCGGTACTGCATGGCAAAACCAACAAAAAGAATTTGATGGCGTTCCAGGTGCATTCTTGTTCACAACAAACTGCATTATGCCACCAAAACAAACATATATCAAAAACATCTTCACAACTGACATGGTTGGTTTCGATGGCTGCGGTCATGTGGAACACAACGAAGATGGCACAAAAGATTTCTCTGCAGTCATCGAACGCGCTATTGAATTAGGCGGTTACAAAGAGCCACAACAATTCACTGGTATCAACGGCGGTACAGAAGTAACAACTGGTTTCGGTCATGGTACAGTACTTGGCGTTGCTGACAAAGTAATTGATGCGGTGAAAGCTGGCGCGATTAAACATTTCTTCTTGGTAGGCGGTTGCGACGGTGCTAAAGTAGGCCGTAACTACTACACTGACTTCGTAAAACAAACTCCAGAAGATACAATGGTATTGACTCTTGCATGTGGTAAATATCGTTTCAACGACCTTAACATCGGTGAAATCGGTGGCTTGCCTCGTATCCTAGATATGGGTCAATGTAACGATGCGTACTCTGCGATCCAAGTAGCGGTAGCATTAGCAGGCGCTTTTGAATGTGACGTGAACGAATTACCATTGACATTAGTATTGTCTTGGTATGAACAAAAAGCGGTATGTATCTTATTAACATTATTGTCCTTAGGTATCCGCAACATCTACATCGGACCATCCTTGCCAAAATTCTTGTCCAACACAGTACTTGGCATCTTAGTTGAAAAATTCAACTTACATCCGATTACAACACCAGAAGAAGATTTGAAAGCGATCTTGGGATAAACCTCTCTTTCCCTCAATATCCTACGACCTTTCAATCTATCAATATAAGAACGCTCCTTGCATTGCATGGGGCGTTTCTTGTTTCGCTATGTAGCCTTGTGGCGGTGTTAACTAAATAAGATAAAAGAAAGACCGCAACATACTCCTTCTCAAACTGATCCTACGGTAGGTTTGTTCAGGAGCATGTTGCGGTCTTTTGCGTTTGTGTGATTTAGGTAGGAAGGAACGCCACAAGGCTGCTACTCGTAATGGCGTTCCTCAGGGGATTGGAAGAGCACGACATATTCCTACGCAAACTGATCCTACGGTAGGTTTGCTCTGGACATGTCGTGCTCTTCTTGTGTTTTTGCAATTTGGTCAGTAAGGAATGGCACAGGGTTGCTACGCCTAACTGCGTTCCTTTGGGGGATAGTGCTTGCGACGTTGTCAGTTGCAAACTTGCGCTTTGCTTAGTTTGCTGTTTGGAATGGTAATTAGTTTATATAAATTGTACGAATAGATTATGCTGTAATAAAATTATAAGAGTCATCGAAGTGTTGTTAGGCTCATTTTCTGTTACTACTCTTTTTACGAGAAGGGCTAATGTATGGTATGATATAAGATACAGATAATACATAAGATATTACTACATAGATAATAGGAGGTACCTACGTTGAGTAGTATTTTTGATATCATTGGACCGGTTATGATCGGTCCTTCTAGTTCACATACAGCAGGGGCGGCGCGTCTGGGAAAGATGGCTTTGTCTATTTTTCGTGAGCGCCCTGACAGTGTGACTATGACATTATATGGTTCTTTTGCGAAAACGTATCAAGGACATGGCACGAACCGTGCCTTAGTGGCTGGACTACTAGGTATGGATGCAGATGATGCTCGTATTCGTGAGTCGTTGGAGATTGCGGCGCAAGAGAACTTTCAATATACTTTTA
The DNA here is from genome assembly GCF_003992255.1 of Veillonella sp. CHU110. Classification (NCBI taxonomy): domain Bacteria; kingdom Bacillati; phylum Bacillota; class Negativicutes; order Veillonellales; family Veillonellaceae; genus Veillonella; species Veillonella sp. CHU110. The sequence continues at coordinate 70,916 of NZ_RQVA01000010.1, forward strand.
TCGAATCGGAAGTGGATGCAGGCCATCCCAATACGGTACGGTTCAACATGTACGGCAAGGATGGCAAGCATATGTCCGTCACCGGTTCTTCTCTTGGCGGTGGTCGAGTGGCGGTCACCAACATTGATGGTATCGATGTAGACATTACTGGAGAAGAGCATCAAATCATTGCGTTCCATACGGATCAACCTGGTGTGATTGCTGGGGTGACACATATTTTAGGACTTGAAAGCGTCAATATTTCTAGTATGCGCGTATTCCGCAAACGTAAAGGGTCAGAAGCAGTGATGCTAATTTCTACGGATTCCGATGTAGATGAGAGGGCATTACAACAAATCAAGGAAGTGCCGGGCATTTCCTCTGTTATGTATTTCGAGCCATTGGAATAGAGGAGATTATGAGTTATTTATACGATACAATTGAAGATATTGCGCGCCTCGCAGATCGTGAAGGGATATCCTTTTCCGAAGTGGTGTTGCGCGCAGAAATGGAAGGCACTGGCTCTACACGAGATGAAGTGGTGAAAGAAATTCTCTATCGCGTTCAAATTTTTAAAGAATCTGTTCGAGATGGTTTACAAGATGAACGAAAAAGTAAGAGCGGCATGTCTGGTGGTCAAGCAAAGCAATTGCACGAACGGAAGCCTATCTTCTTGAGCGATCTTACGTACCGTGCTTTGCGGTATGCTATTTCTGTGAACGAAGCCAATGCAAAGATGTTCCGCATCGTAGCGTGCCCTACGGCGGGGGCCTGCGGTATTTTACCAGGGGTAATGCAAGCAGTGGGTGAAGTATACAACTGTGATGATGAAGCTTACATTAACGGCTTTTTAGCGGCCGCTGGGGTTGGCAATGTAGTGACGAATCAAGCTTGTGTAGCAGGTGCTGTAGGCGGTTGCCAAGCCGAAGTCGGTACAGCAGCAGCGATGGCAGCGGCTTGTGCTGTGGCTATGATGGGTGGCACTACCGAAGAAATCATTACAGCTATGACGTTATGTATGAAAAATGTATTGGGATTGGTCTGTGATCCTGTAGCGGGGCTAGTAGAAGTACCTTGCGTGAAGCGAAATGGTATTTATGCAGTTCATGCTTTGTCATCTGCAGAAATGGCTATGGCAGGCCTGCGCAGTCGTATTCCAGCAGACGAAGTCATCAGTGCTATGGATTCCATTGGGCGAGCTTTACCAGAAGCATTGCGAGAAACTAGTGAAGGTGGCCTTGCGAGAACAAAAACAGGGATGGAGATTACGAATCGATTAGCAAATCGAAAATAAGGTGGTATATATGGAGTGTAAGGCGTATAGGGAGACTGAAGTCTATCAAGGGGCTATATTGGTGCTGCGTACATTGCAGCAAGCAGGGCACGAAGCTTATATAGTAGGTGGCGCTGTACGAGATATTCAGATGGGCCGTATTCCTCATGATTATGATATTGTGACCTCTGCCTTGCCAGAGCATACCATTCATAGTTTGCGAGAGTCTGGATTTACCACTACGAATGTGGTGGGGCTTTCCTTTGGTGTTGTAGTGGTACGCTGGAAAGACTATGAGTATGAGGTGGCTTCCTATCGCAATGAACAGTATGGTGAAGATAGCCATCGGCCCGTATCTGTTGACTTTCCATCTACTTTTTTAGCGGATGTACAGCGACGAGACTTTACCATCAATGGACTTGCTATGATGGTGGATGGTGACATTCGAGATGAAGTACAAGGGTTACAAGATATTCAGAAGGGCATATTGCGGACGATTGGAGACAGTAAGAAACGATTCCAAGAGGATGCTCTTCGCATGTTTCGACTCTGTCGCTTTGTAGGGCAATTAGGGTTTACGATAGATTCAGACACGTGGGCTGGGGTGGCACCGAATTTGTATCGGGTGCAGGGATTGTCTTTGGAACGAGTACGTACAGAGATAGAAAAAATGCTGCTTAGTGACCATGTGGCATTAGCCCTAGATGCATTGGTAAGAAGCCATTTGCATGAGCAATGTTGCCAACAGACCACAGGTGGGACATCACGACGCATTCCTATATTGCCAGAGCTTACGCACCTAGTAGATTTGCCACAGGCACCAGAATATCATGTGCATGATGGTTGGAATCATACGTTAGCTGTGGTCCAGCAAGTACCACCGAACTTAGTGTTACGGTGGGCTGCCTTGCTCCATGATGTGGGGAAAGGTATGGACGGTGTTCGAGGCTTTCACAAGGGGCGCATCACGGATTATAACCACGATCGAGTGGGGGCCATTATGGCGCGCCAAATTCTTGAACGGTTCGGGTATGGCAAAGATTTTGTGAACTTGGTGGTGTGGCTAGTGGAACGGCATATGCGCTTTCATTTTTATGTGGCGAATGCTAGTGCAGATCTACGAAAATGGATTCATAAGGAAACTGGTGAAAGTCAATTCCGAGAAACGGCCGACTTGGTGCTGGCCATGGAATATTTAGCAGCCCTGGGGGTCGCAGATGTAGCCGGTAGTGGAACTAAAGATATAGGTCCCTCACAAGTCTATGGAGAGCGCATGGTACGGATAGCTAAATCTATGCCTGTCCATACGAAAGATTTACAATACCATCGTACCCTTCCTAAGACGGTAGCACCCTATACAAAGGAAGTGATGACCACCTTATTGGAGCGTGTACAAAGAGGAGATCTTGACAATACGCCAGAAGCGTTACAAGAAGCAGGTATTGCCAAGTATCATCGATTGATGAAAAAGGAGCATAAAGAATGAATGTGCCAGCAGCACGAAAACGGTTGACCCTGACGTCTAGAAAGGGATTGACTTGGACATTAATATTAGCTATCGGTTTATTATGCCGATATATAGATGTACAAATTATTCATAACAGCACATATTCAAAACGATTTTCGAATCAGTTTATCACGGACCGGGTATTACAATCTCCCCGTGGTACTATTTATGACCGCAATGGGAACCCACTAGCCTTGAGTGTCACTGTTAACTCTGTCAGTGCAGACCCAACGATGATGCGAGCGGCGAATGTGTCCCCAGAAGAGGTAGCTGATGTGTTAGCTCCCTATGTGCGGATCTCGAAAGAAGAGATAATCAAGAAGCTCAATGAAGATACGGCCTTTGTGTGGATTGATCGATTATTGGATGTACCTAACTCCAATGGGGTAGAAGCGGCTGTGAAAACAGCTAAGTATGACTTTATTGGATTACATAAGGAGAGTCGTCGATACTATCCGAATGATACATTATTAGCGCAAGTACTTGGTTTTGTGGGATTTAATGAAGAAGGACAGGCGGATGCAGAAGGGAAAGCCGGCTTAGAAGCGGCCTTAGATGATGTGATTCGCAGTAATGAAACAAAAGTAAGTATCTACAATGATGCAGCAGGTCGTCCTGTATTTGAATCGGTACAATCTCAATTCTTGCCTAATCAAGAAAAGTCGGTGAACCTAACCATTGATACAACGGTGCAGTTCATTGCAGAGCAAGCCTTAGACAAGGCTATGGCAGAGACAAAAGCTAGTAGTGCGGCCATGATTATTATGGACCCTAAAACAGGGGAAATTATTGCTATGGCAAATAAGAACAAGGGAATGTCTAAGGACATTAATAAGTTGAAGTTTGAAGACTATCGCAATAATGCAGTGGTTAGTATTTATGAACCGGGGTCTACGTTTAAACCTATTATTGCTTCCTCAGCACTGGCGGCTGGCAAGTGGCAGTTAGATACGGTATACAATGATACAGGAACGATTTTAATTGATGGACACCATATGAAAAACTGGGATGGTCGAGGCAGTGGTAAAGTTCGTTTGTTAGATATTTTGAAATATTCTATTAATACCGGTATGGCGTACTTGGGTACCACAGCCGGAGGCGATGTGTTGACGGATTATGTGAAGCGATTTGGATTTGGTAAGGCAACAGGTATTGAGTTACCAGCTGAAGGGGATGGTATCCTTTTCGATCCAGCTACGATGACAAAACTGGATGTGGCGACCATGTCTATCGGACAAGGCATTGCGGTTACACCACTGCAAATGGTACAAGCCTTTGGTGCCTTAGCAAATGGTGGTAAGATGATGAAACCGCATATTATTAAATCTATTGCGAACCCAGATGGCTCTATTTACAAGGAAGCACAAGATGTAGAACAAGGACAGCCAATTCCTGAAAGTATTGCCAAACAGATTACAGATATTTTAGAAAAAGAGGTGTCCGAAGGTGGCGGTCACAAGGCGCATGTAGAAGGCTACCAATTTGCTGGTAAAACGGGAACGGCGCAAAAACTTGACCCTGAACATGGAGGGTATTTAAATGGTCGCTATATTGCATCTTTCATTGGCTATGGTCCTGTAGAAGATGCGAAGTTTGTAGCCCTAGTCGTTATTGATGATCCAGAAGGGACCTATTATGGTAGTCAAATTGCAGCGCCAGTATTCCAAGATGTCATGACACAATTGGTGCGGTACTATAAACTTTCACCGACACGAAGCAAGCCTTCGAAGGATGATGCTAAGCAAAGTGCATCTAAGGTACTGTCTGTACAGCGCAATGGAGACGGATCCGTGATCATTCCTAATTTTGCAGGACATACTTATGGAGAAGTTCGCGATTGGGTTCATGAAGCGAGACTTACATTGAAGCCAGATGGTACAGGTTATGCCACATCACAAGATGAGGCAGCAGGAAGTACGATGGAAGCAGGCGGATCTGTGACGGTTCATTTTAGTCGATAAGAGGAGGTAGAGGATATAGATGATCGAATTATTAGGAAAACCTGTAGCACAGGCGCATAAAGCAGTGCTACAAGAGAACATGCAACCTTTGCTAGCGCAAGGGGTTACCATTACATTGGGTATTTTACTTGTCGGTGATGACAGCGCGGCTCATATGTATGCTACATTTATGGAAAAAGTGGCAAAAGGCGCAAACTTTGGTACTAAATTAGTACAATTGCCGGAAACGGCTACGCAAGAAGAAGTAGAAGCGGTGATTCGAGAGTTTAATGAGGATACTGCGATTTATGGAGTATTGCCATTGATGCCAATGCCAAAGCATATCGATACTGAAGCGGTGATTAGTGCCTTAGATCCGGCGAAGGATATTGATGGGCTTACTACGTATAATATTGGACTAGTGAGCTCTGGAAAAGGTGGGTATGTACCATGCACACCAAAAGCATGTATGGCGATCATCGACCATTATGGCATTGATCTAGCGGGTAAAAAAGTAGTCGTGTTAGGACGTAGCCAAGTGGTGGGAAAACCAGTGGCTTTATTAGCCCTAGATCGAAATGCAACAGTGACGATTTGTCATTCTAAAACGCAAAATTTAGAAGCTGAACTAGCCCAAGCAGATGTGATCATTGCGGCGGTAGGAAAAGCCCATATGGTCCATGGATCCATGTTGAAACCAGGCTGTGTTGTCATCGATGTAGGAATCAATGACCTAGAAGGACAGACCGTAGGTGATGTAGAGTTCGACTCTGCCAAAACAGTGGCATCGGCCATCACGCCGGTACCAGGTGGTGTAGGATCTGTGACTACGACTATGATGTTAGAAGGATTATACGAGGCGTATCATGCACGAAATGGCCATCGCTGAGGGAATTGTGGATGTGGCCTTGGACACGCTGAAAGCAAACCAAGGTAGTGTGATCCACGCTATTCAAGTACAGATTGGCGTCCTGTCTGGGGTGGAGCCGGATGCGTTACATTTTTGCTTTGATGCAGTCACGCAGGGAACACCAGCAGAAGGAGCCACATTAGAGGTAGAGACCATACCTATGAAAGGTCGCTGTATGGATTGTGACCAAGAGTTTTCAATACAAGATTACCGCCATGTGTGCCCACATTGCCATAGCTTTGCTGTGGAAGAATTACAAGGTAGGGAACTACGAGTGGCGTCTATTGATATGGATTAGAGGAGTTCTATGGAAGTACAAGTAATGACAAATGTATTGGCAAAAAATGATGCCATTGCAGAAACACTACAACAACAATTTCGAGATAAACAAATTATGGTCATGAACTTACTGGGGTCTCCAGGGGCAGGCAAAACGTCTTTGCTGGAAGCTACCTTGCAAGAGTTATCCAAGGAGTATCGCATTGCTGTGATTGAAGGTGACCTGTTTACCGATAAAGATGCGGACCGTATCCATGCTACGGGAGTACCAGTCATTCAAATTAACACGGTTGGTGGCTGCCATTTAGATGCCAATATGATTCTTGAAGCTATCGCTGAGTTAGATTTGGATGCATTGGATTTAATCATCATTGAAAATGTAGGCAATTTAGTATGCCCAGCAGAATTTTTTATCGGTGAAGATATGAAGGTGACAGTCCTTTCCATTACAGAAGGTGAAGATAAACCACTGAAATATCCGTTGATATTCAAAGAATCTGCAGCGGTCTTATTGAATAAGGTAGACTTATTGCCATATGTGCCATTCAAAATGGATGAGGCTATCCGAGATATTAACTCTTTGCAACCAGGAGTGCCTATCTTCCAAGTGAGTTGCACACAAGAATCGGGGCTTTCAGAATGGATACAATGGCTGAAAGCAAAGTTAGAGGAGCGAGTAAGAGATGAAGCATAAACTGACATATACCTTGAGCCTGATCGCCGCATTGGGGATGGCAGGGGTACAGGCGCAAGATGTAACTCCGCCTACAAAAGTAGACACGGCAGTCGCAAAGGATGTCATTACGAAACATGGACTTCCTACGAAGGTCACAGCAGGGTCTGTGACTTTTGATTTGACGCCACTTCATGTGGAAGAAGAAGCAGCAATCCGTGCATTTATGAAAGAAAAGAAAGCATCCTTTGTAGAGTCAGAGGAAGATAATTTAGAAAATGTAGGAACTACGTTTACAGCGAAACGAGTGCTCCCTATTGTTATCACAGACGAGTTTGTACAAGCACTGCAACAAGAGGCGAATGCTCGTGTAGAAGCGAAGAAGCAAGAGCCTTGGGCCTTCCCTGAAGTGGATACCCTAAAGCAGAAATTAGAAGGCATTCTAGGGAAAACCACAGATACTAAAGTAGCTAGTAAAGAGACTGCTGAAAGAACAGACAAGAAAGCATCTGTTATAGAAGATGGAGATGTGAAATCTGTTGAAGATGAAGGTACAGATGCTTCTGATATAACGATGGAGAAGAATGACAGATCGAAGTCAGACACTGATGCAGCTGCAAACGACGAATCGAAGTCAGATAAGAAAAAGGATGCAAAAGAGGATATAAAAGCTAAAGATGCTATGGCCTATGCACCCGAATTATTGTGGACAGATAAAGACACTATTTTCTTGCATAAGGATGTGCATGTAGGAGCTACCCGTGGGGAAGTACTCTTTGCTTGGGGTGCACCGAAGGCTATGTGGCGCAATACTAAAGATGGTTCTATGGTGTGGCTATATCAAGGAATGTTTCCTGTCGAAAAAACTATAACAGAATCTGCAAAAAGTTCTATGCAAAAAGAGGAGTTTTCACGGTTGGTGAAGAATTCTTATAGTAGTGACTCTTTAGCAGGTTCTAACAGTTCTGTGGGCTATGTGTGGCTTTCCCTTGCAAAAGGAAAAGTGGCACATTTGGGAATGATTAAAGGCGAAGATTGGCCTCGCTTTGCGATACCAGCCACTACATTAGAAACGTTTATACCGAATGAAATGAAGGAAGCAGATTTTTCTTTGATGGGATATCGCTTAGGTACACCATTTACTAATGATCCGAATCGATCTTGGGAAGAAAAGGGAAAACTTTACGGCCAAGAATTTTTAGGGTATAAGGATGTAGTCGTCGCATATAACAAGGATCATGAAATCACTTTGGTCATGATCAACTCATCGCTTGGTACGACAAAACGAGGCATTTCACTTGGAGATTCTAAATACTTACTGCTCTATCTCTATGGAGTGCCAGATTTTGAAGAACCTGCTAATCATCATGATCCTAGTAAGGGAACAGTGTATGGGTATCGTCATCCTCTATTGGCGAATACATACTTGTTGTTTACTGTGGATGATAAATTTATACGGGAAATATTATTGTCGACTCAAAAGAAAAGCGAACTTGTTTCGGCTATGAAATAAGTGGCGTTCTTTGCTTGATGTTGGGCAAAGGGAAGACCGCAACATACTCCTTCTCAAACTGATCCTACGGTAGGTTTGTTCAGGAGCATGTTGCGGTCTTCTTGTATTTGGTATATGTTAAGCAATAAAGAACGTCAGGATATTTCTACGCGTAACTGCGTCACTTGGGGGAGGGGAAGAGCACGACATATTCCGACCCGAACTGATCCTTCGGTAGGTTTGCTCCGGAACATGTCGTGCTCTTCTTGTGTTTGTGTGATTTAGGTAGTAAGGGAATGCCACAAGGCTGCTACGCAAAACTGCATCGCTTGGGAGGAGGAGCATGTTGCGGTCTTTTTGCATTTGGTATATGTTAAGTAATAAAGAACGCCAGGATATTTCTACGCGTAACTGCGTCGCTTAGGGGTGTGAAAGCTTTTCCAAAAAAAGTTAAAAAAATTTTTATAAAATGCTTGCATTATAAATAGGGGTATGTTATTATATACAAGTAGTCAGGAACAGTACTACAAAGCAGAAAAAGTTCTTGACAAACTACATAAAGACATGTATACTAATGCATGTGAATGTGCTGGCGTAGCTCAATCGGTAGAGCAGCTGACTTGTAATCAGCAGGTTGTGGGTTCAATTCCTATCGCCAGCTCCATTTTTTTGGAGGGATTCCCGAGCGGCCAAAGGGAGCAGACTGTAAATCTGCCGTCTTCGACTTCGAAGGTTCGAATCCTTCTCCCTCCACCATTTTCATCGCGGGGTGGAGCAGTTGGTAGCTCGTCGGGCTCATAACCCGAAGGTCGCAGGTTCAAGTCCTGTCCCCGCAACCATGTTAATTCGTTAGTGATTGAATGTGCTGGTGTAGCTCAGTCGGCAGAGCGTATCCTTGGTAAGGATAAGGTCACCGGTTCAATCCCGGTCACTAGCTCCATATACTTGGCGGCATAGCTCAGTTGGCTAGAGCAATCGGTTCATACCCGGTGTGTCCGCGGTTCAAATCCGTGTGCCGCCACCAATAACCTCACTTTAGGTGAGGATTTTTTATGCCCAAATATAGGTTTTTTCAGATAGTGGGGATACTCTTATGTGAGTATCCCCACTATTTATTATAGAATTTTTTATGGCATTCTTTATATGTCTGTAAATAGTATTTCGTTTATATTACGTTTTGCATAAATAAGTCGGCGGACTTCCATGTTATTTCCAATGACTACATAAAAAATAGAGAAATTTCGCACATTGATTCTGTAGTACGGATGCTCTCTTGTTTTTGATGAACGAAAAGGAGCGAAGGAAAGAGGTGCTTGTAGTCTCTTATCGATTGCAGCTTCTATATCATCTAGCAGCTGATGGGCAGCACTTGGATTTTGTAGGGTATTGGTGATATACGATATAACGCCTATTAAATCTTTTTCAAAGATAGGGAGAAATGTTAGTTTATAAGTTGGTTTGTTCATCGATATAGCTCCTTGCCGCAGTAAATACTTCAGCTTTAGAAAGTCGTGTAGTTGAACTTTTAGCTAATGTATCTGCTTCATCAAGCTTTTCCTCTACATCCATAGTCAGTGTGGAATATTGCTCGATGCTCATTAGCACCATGGTACCATATCCATTTTTTGTGAGAAATACAGGTGAGTTTGAATTGATCACAGTTTCTTCAATTTCAGGAAATTTATTTCGCAAGTCAGAGACTGGACGAATATGAATCATAATAAACACCTCCTTGTTATCATAATTATATCTTTATTTTATCAGAATATTATGTAAAGATAAACTGGTGAATTAAAATAAATAGAATATATCAACAATAATACAGAGATAAAAGGTGTTATATTCTGTTTTTTATATTACGAGTAGATTGAGAATTATTTTTGCTCTTGGTTAGATGTACATTGAAATTCATACATAGAATTTGTATAATGAAGGCATAGAGGCTTCATGTCTTTTGTCTTTTATAGGTTATGTGTTGAATTAAGAGAGGTATTGTATGACAACAGGGTTTAGTGATCTTAAAGAATTATTACTCCATCCTTTAGGAAAAGGATCTGATCAAATTGCACAGTATGGAACTACTAAAAAAGGCTTACTCACATTTCTGGTGTTAGAGTTTTTATGTTGCTTACTTCTAGGATTTTTGATTGCGCCATTAGTTGGATTTTTTATGCCACACTATTATCGAGAAATTATGGCATGGGGGTCTGTAATCGTAGTGATAGCAACTTTTGTTATATTTGTAGGTCAAACTGTATCAATTGCATTAAATAGTGCTATTTTTTACGGACTATATAGATTAACAAAGGGTACAGCATCTTGGACAGATGTGGCAAAGGGGTTTATATATGGTAAACTTTTTTCTGACATATATATAGTAGGGATATTAATTCTTGCTAGTTTGATGGTTCCATCTTATAGTACGAGTGCTCTTTGGTTAGCGGTGGCTATCGTCCTAGGGGTATTTATTTGGGCTATTTATGTGAATGTACACCTTATGAGCCGTATATTAGACAGTAAGAAGTTAACGGTATTCGTATTATATATAGGATTGGCTATCATCAATGTTATCATCCGATATATGTTAGTGTCTTAATATGTCATCGTATAGAATGTGAAAGTATATTTTATAAGATAGAGAGAGTATCTTTTAGAGAAGTATAAATCCATATTTGTATTTCTCTATCTAATCATATATAATAAAGGTAATTAGTTTTTTTGTAATGAAGGAGGCTATTTTAACAATGGCAAAAGCAAAGTTCGAACGTAATAAACCACACGTTAACATTGGTACTATCGGTCACGTTGACCATGGTAAAACTACTTTAACAGCAGCAAT